>NZ_JAYMZS010000209.1:0-7901 GCF_035828755.1 Amycolatopsis sp. H20-H5
CGGCCACCGCGGGAACCAGCACGAGCAGACCGGCCAAGCCCAGCACGAGCCCAGCAGCCAGCAGCACCCAGCGGGCGGGACTTTCCGGCGGCGGCGCGGTGACGATCCCGGGGTGGAGGCTCAGCTGGGCGGCGAACGCGCCGATCACCGACGCGACGCCGGTGAGCAGCGCGAGCACGCCCGTCGCGAGGCGCCACCAGAACAGCCCCGGCAACCGGGCTTCCCCGGCCAGGTCCCCGCTCTCGGACTCGTCCGCGAGCGGCGATCGCGAGGACGTCCACGGCGAGCAGGCCAGCGCCACCAGCAGCACGGCCACGACCATGGCCAGCACCGGCCCGGCCGTGACGTGCAGGGTGGACAGCGCGAGCCCGGCGGCGAGCTCCGGCACCACGACCGTCAGCACCGCGACGCCCAACCCGGCGAGGCAGCCCTTCGCGACGCCGTCGTCCGGCGAACCCGAACCCAGGGCGGCCGCCAGCGGCAGGGCTCCCGCCAGCAGCAGGAAGCCCAGCAACGTCGTCAGCGGACCATCGAACGCGGCCTTCGCCAGCAGGAAGGTGTCGTCCGACTGCATCGGCGCCATCAGCAAGGCGACGGAAGCGACCAGGGCGAGCAAGGGTGTGAAGGCCCGTGCCCGGCGCGGCGCGGCCGCGAACCCGGCGGACTCGGCCTGCTCACCGGCGGCGCGCGCGGCGAAGAACCCGGCCACCGCGGTCAGCACGTGCCCGGCAGCCAGCAGCCACGCCCCGGCGCCCAGCGACGTCGAGTCCAGCAGACGCGACGGGAGGTACAGCTCAGGCCTGGTCGCCAGCGAGGCGTCGGCGAAAAGCTGCAGGTCCAGCACGAGCCTGCCAGGGGCGAGCGCGGCCAGCCCGAGCAGCAACCCGGCGGCGAGCCCGTGCCGCCCGGTGAAGGCGCAGCCCGCCGCGACCGCCGCCGGGACCAGCGCCAGCACCACCAGCAACGGCCAGCTGAGGTAACCCGCGGGCGCGTCCAGCACGACCGGGACCAGGCCACCGGCCGCCAGCAGGAACGCTCCGGCCACCGAGAAGGCGACCGCGCCGGTCAACGCCGGGGAAGGACGCCCGGCGTCGGTATCGGGCGTCGCCTGCTTCGGGGCCGGCTTGGCCCTTGAGGCTGTCTTGGCGGAAGCGGCCTTCGAAGAAGGCTTGGAGCCCGGCTTTGAGCCCCGGGACGAAGGCCGTGCGCGCGAAGTCATCGGCAGCGACGCTAGCAAGGCGGACACCGGAGTCGGTTCCGCCATCGCGTAAGCCCGCTTCAACACCGTCACGCAAGCGTTTATTTCCGCGCTTGGCCCCCTTTCCGGCGGCTTTCAGGACCGCTGAAGCCACTTTCCCGGCACTTCGGGCACCGTTTTCTGTAAGCCAGATCACATCGGATGGAGTAAACCCCTTCCAACTTTGAGTAATCCCCACAGGTGGAGGCCGGGGCGCTACCGCTCGTTCGGCGGATACCCCGGTCACATCTTGCCGAGAACGGTGCCCCTTCGTTACTGTTCCGAGGTCCCCATTACAGTCAGGTCACGAAGAGAACGCCGAGCAACCACCCCCGAGGTCGCTCACCGGGATCCCCCGCCCGGGTTCTGATCAGACTCCCCGAACACGGAAGGCCCCGCCTTGGCTTCACACCGCTCCCCCGGCGGCCAAGCTCCTTCCCCGGCTCTCGAAGACGCGCTGGACGGTGCGGTCATTCGCGTCCGGGGCTCGCACCGGATCGCTCCGCCTTCCTCGGCCCTCCGTGGTCGTGTCGTGGTCGCAGCCGTCGCCGCAGGCGCTTTCGCCGCCGCGGCCGCAGGCCAGACACTGAAGAGCATCGGCGATTCGGAAGCGCCGGTCACCCCGCTGGCCAGCACCCAGGACGCCAGCGCCTCCTTCAGCTTCGGCAGCGCCGGCTCCGGTGGCGCGCCCGAACTGCTTCCGACCGGCCACGTGGCCGACGCCTCGGCCGAGGTCCAGAAGCTCAACGACAGTGCGGGCGTCACCCAGGCGCGCGAAAAGCGCGAGGCCGACGCGGCGCGCAAGGCGGCGGACGAGGCCAACCGGCCGAAGACCTGCCTTCCCGCGCACGGCACCTTCACCTCGGGCTTCGGCGCCCGGTGGGGCACGAGCCACCTCGGCATGGACATCGCCAACGCGATCGGCACGCCGATCTACTCCGCCTCCGACGGCACCGTGATCGAGGCGGGCCCGGCCAGTGGCTTCGGCCTGTGGGTCCGGGTCCAGCTCTCGGACGGCACCATCCAGGTCTACGGCCACATGAACAGTTTCTCCGTGAAGGAGGGGCAGAAGGTCAAGTGCGGCGAGCAGATCGCCGAGATCGGCAGCCGCGGCCAGAGCACCGGCCCCCACCTGCACTTCGAGGTGTGGCAGAACGGGTCCAAGAAGATCGACCCCCGCCCCTGGCTCGCAGCGCGCGGCATCACCGTCTGACCACTTTTCCACTTCCCCAGCAAACGCAGCCCCAGCAAACGCAGCCCCGGTAGACACAGCTTGGCCCGAACGGCCCGATCCCGAACAGTCTCGTCCCGGAGAATTCAGCCCGGACAGACCGGGACCGGGCCGTTCGGCCGTGGCCAACCCGACCAGGGCGCGCTCGTCGCCACTGCTGTCACGGCCGCCCGCCGGGCAACCGGCGGACAAAGTAGCCCACGGCGACCTGCCACACCGAGCAAAGCTCGGCGGGCTCCCGCCGGGCGAACCACCACCTGACGCGTCCCCGTCCGCACAGCACGCATCGGCCGTCCCCGCCGAGCTCGTGCATGCGCAGTAACGCGCGCCAGGCCGCGGCCAGCCTGAAAACCTCCGGCGGCTCCGAACCCCGATCCGGGACCGCCGTCCCCGTAACACCCCGCAGATAGTCGTGTACCCCGCCCGCAAGAACCCCAAACAAGACGCCGTCCACACCCTGATCCCCCTCGTCCCGCGGGGCACCCCGACTCCAGCCAGCCTACCCCATAAATCGAACCTCTGTTCGATCAGTTATAGCAAAGGGGTCCGACACTTCCCCCAACCAAGACCGCACCACCACCAGTGCCCCTGAAGGCCACCTTCACGGCGTTTTACGCCGTGAAGGTGGCCTTCAGGGGCATTCAAAGCCCTACAGAGACTCCCAAGGACCCAGTCACCGGTCCCTCCAGACCCGCCCCCAACACACACCACAAAAACCCAACCCCCGCGTGCTCCAGGACCACAGCGTCTCCGCGAGCCCTGCGAGTGGAGACTTCACCGCCGCGCGCCCTCTTTCAGGCCCGCCAGGGCCTCCCAACTCGCGACGGCAGGTCGCCCCCCTTCAAGACAAAGCCGCACTTACGCTGGGAGTCAGGGGCGACCTGGCGGCGCGAGTTTGTGAGCGCGCTGGCCAAAAAACACAGGCTCCTAACCACACCTCAGGACCCAACCAAAAAAACAAACCTAAAGCTTGACCATCGGAACACTGCCGATCAGCATCAACCGCACCTTCCCCGAACCACCGAAGTCGATGGTCGCGGTGGCCCGCGGTCCCACACCGTCACAAGAAACGACCGTCCCGAGCCCGTACTTGTCATGGCTCACCCGGTCGCCCACATCAAGCTTGAGCGCGACAGTCTCTTTCCAGCCCTTCCCAAAAGGACTGACACTCCCCGAAGAAGCGCTCCGATTCCCCCAGGTGGTAGCCACCCGAGGCGTCCCAGTAGAAGTCCCGAATCCGCTCCGAGAAGGCTCAAGCCGCCGCCAATCGACCAGCTCAGCGGGCAGTTCGTCCAGGAACCGGGAGGCCGGGTTCATCTGCGGCTGCCCCCAAGCCGACCGCACCAGCGCCCGCGACACGTACAGCCGTTTACGCGCGCGAGTAATCGCCACGTAAGCCAGGCGCCGCTCCTCGGCGAGCTCGGCCGGGTCCCCGAGCGCTCGCTGGTGCGGAAAGATCCCGTCTTCCCAGCCGGTGCAGAACACCACGGGGTACTCGAGGCCCTTGGCCGTGTGCACGGTCATCAAGGTGACGACGCCCGAATCGTGCTCGTCCTCGTCGCCACCGTCGGGGGAAGGAATCGAGTCGGCGTCGGCCACGAGCGATACCCGTTCGAGGAACGCGGGCAGTGAACCGGGCTCCGGCACTCCGGCGTCTGGCGTGACCGGCACCGTGGTCAGCGCCGGAAGCTCCCCGTCGGGCCCGGGGACCTCGATGGTGAGCTCGGTGAACTCCCTCGCCACGGTCACGAGCTCAGTCAGGTTCTCGACGCGTGAAGCGTCCTGCGGGTCGTCGGACTCCTCCAGCTCGGCGCGGTAGCCGGTGCGCTCGAGCACGGCCTCCAGGATGTCCGCGACCTCGGCGCCGCCCTCGACGACCTCGCCGAGGGAGTCCATCAGCGTGACGAATCCGGTGATCGCCTTGGCGGAGCGCGGGTTGAGCAGCGCGACCTCGCCGTTGACCGCCGCGCGCAGCGCCGCCGCGAATGAGATCCGGTCGCGTTCGGCGTGGGCCGCGACCACGGCCTCCGCGCGGTCGCCGATGCCTCGTTTGGGCACGTTGAGGATGCGCCGCAGGCTCACCGTGTCCTCGGGGTTCGCCAGGACGCGCAGGTACGCGAGCATGTCGCGCACTTCGCGGCGCTCGTAGAACCGGACGCCGCCGACGACCTTGTACGGCAGGCCGAGGCGGATGAAGATCTCCTCGAACACCCGCGACTGGTTGTTGGTGCGGTAGAAGACCGCGACGTCGGAGTAGTCGGCTTCGCCCTTGTCCGCCAGCGCGTCGATCTCGCCCGCCACGAACGCGGCTTCGTCGTGCTCGTTGTCGGCGACGTAGCCGACGATCTTCTCGCCGTCGCCCGAGTCGGTCCACAGCCGCTTCGCGCGCCTGTTCGGGTTGCGGGCGATGACCGCGTTCGCCGCGGACAGGATCGTCTGGGTGGAGCGGTAGTTCTGCTCCAGCAGGATCGTGTGCGCGTTCGGGAAGTCGCGCTCGAACTCCTCGATGTTGCGGATCGTCGCGCCGCGGAAGGCGTAGATCGACTGGTCCGCGTCGCCGACGACGACCAGTTCCGCGGGCTCGATCTCGCCGCCCTCGGCCCCCGCGAGCTCACGGACCAGCGTGTACTGCGCGTGGTTCGTGTCCTGGTACTCGTCAACCAGGACGTGCCGGAAGCGCCGCCGATAGTACTCGGCGACGTCAGGGAAGGTCTGCAGCAGCTCGACCGTGCGCATGATCAGGTCGTCGAAGTCCATCGCGTTGGCCTGGTTGAGCCGCCGCTGGTACTCGCCGTAGACCTCGGCGACCCGGCGCTCGAGGTCGTTGCCCGCCCGCGCGGCCGCGGTCTCGGCGTCGACGAGCTCGTTCTTCAGGTTCGAGATGTGGATGGCCAGCGTGCGCGCCTGGTAGCGCTTCGGGTCGATGTCGAGATCCCGCGCCACGAGCGTGATCAGGCGCTTCGTGTCGTCGGAGTCGTAGATCGAGAAGCTCGACGACATCTCCAGCGTCTTCGCCTCGCGCCGCAGGATCCGCACGCACATGGAGTGGAAGGTGGACACCCACATCGAGGTGGACCGGCGGCCGACGAGCTCGCTCACCCTGTCCCGCATCTCGGCGGCGGCCTTGTTGGTGAACGTGATGGCCAGTACCTCGCCGGGATGGACCCCGCGCGCGCCCAGCAGGTACGCGATGCGGCGGGTCAGCACCCGCGTCTTGCCCGAGCCCGCACCGGCGACCACCAGCAGCGGGCGGCCGGTGTGGGTGACGGCGTCGCACTGGGCCGGGTTCAGGTCCGCGAGCAGGTCGGCATGCCGATCCTGGGCGCGGCGCGTGTTCGGCGTGTTGTCCGCGGGGAGATCGAAGAGGGTGTTCATCGCCTGTCCACGCTACCCGGGGGGACCGACAGGCCGGGCGGGCGCTACCGCAGCGGACGTAGCCGGGGATGCCGCCCGTCGTCCGACGCGCGGGAGCGGGGGCGCGCGGAGCATCGAATCCATGGAGAACTCGAATCCCCGCCGCCTCCGGGCCGCGGACGCTGACCGGGAACGGGTCGCTTCGGCCGTGCAGGCCGCAGGCGGCGAAGGCAGGCTCACCCTCGAAGAGGTCGAAGATCGGCTCGGCGCGGTCTACGCCACGAAGTTCACCGACGAGCTGGCGGAGCTCACCTCGGATCTGCCGCGCCAGCGGCCGCCCCGCGAGTTCGCGCCGCTGCGGCACCGGGCGTTCCGCGTGCACCTCGTCGTCGCGGTGGCGTTGTCGGTGCTGCTGATCGTCCGCTGGGTCGCGTCCGGCGTTCCGTTCTTCTGGCCCGCCATGCCGATGTTCTGGCTCGCCGTCAGTCTGGGCTTGCACGCCAGGGTGCGCGGTTTCCGGCGAGGCGGCGCGACGGCTGTGCCATACTGACGGTGTGCGGCACTACGTCGATCGATTTTTTTACGGGACCCGGACTCCGGCTCCCGTGATCGCGTAGTGCCCGACCCGCAATCACCAGAGCAGCCCCGGAGTCCGCGGACCCGGGGCTTTCGTCGTCCTCGGGGCCTACGGGAAGTCCACCGCGAGGAGAGGTCACGATGAACGCGCAGCCGGAAACCGAGCCCGTCCTGCCCGCCGCCGAAGAGATCGGCGAGCTCCGCAAGGAGATCGACTGGCTCGACGGCGAAATACTGCGGCTGGTCAAACGCCGGGTCGAGGTGTCGAAGACGATCGGCGCGGCCCGGATGGCGGCCGGTGGCACCAAGATCGTCTACAACCGTGAGATGGACGTCCTGGCGCGCTACCGCGACCTCGGCCCCGAAGGCCGCCAGCTGGCGATGGCCCTGCTGAACCTCGGGCGCGGGCGCCTCGGCCGCTGAGCCGGACGATTCAGGCAAATCCCTCGCTAATATCAGGGTGTTCCCCGAGCCATGCGGACCTAGTCGAAGGCACACTGGAAACATGATTGATTTCATCGCCGTCGTGATCGCGCTCGTGAGTCTCGTCGCGGCACTGGGCCATGCGGGTTATTTGGCCATGCTGAACAACGCGGCGGGTAAGCGTGCCGGTGGCGCGCCGATCGCGCACTACGTGCGCACCCGGTGGCCGGTAGCCGCCGGTACCACCGGAGCGTCGTTGGTGGCCTGGCTGCTCACGGCCGGGGGACCGGCGTTCGACATTCTGGGAATTCTTCTCGCTGTGGGTAGCGGCGCCGTGGCCGTCAAGGCACTGCAGTCGACCCAGGCCAAGTACCGCAGCGGAGGGTAAACACTCTGAGCAGCGCCGATTGCGCTTGGTAGTCGACGACACGCCCATTCGGACGCACCCGACCGAGTGAAACATCTGCAACTTGCAGAGTTGGCGATGACTTCCGACGCCTGCTGCTTCTACTGTGGGACAGGTGAGGACCCTCGCGTCAGGGTCGGGCTGCGCCCGGCAGACGCGCGCGGGCTACGGCCCAGCGCGCCTACTTCTGCATGCGCGTGCAGATGCGAGGGACTCTACGCGGGATTCCGCTCAGGAGAGTGCCCGTGAGTATTCCCGTGACACCGTTGCTCCGTTTGGCTTAAGCCAGTGCCTACCGGCGTCAGGGCACCACCGCGCTACGGTCGGACCGACATGAGCACCGGGGCGGAACACCAGGAGCACGATCAGGCGGGCAGGCACCGGCTGAGCGGCGGTGGCGAAGCCTGGACACCGCCGGTCCCGCCGCACACGCCGCGCCCGGCCGCCTCGAACGCCCACCGCCACCGCCTCACCGGCCAGCCGATGGACCCGCCGTCGACGGGTTCGCTCCCGCTGGCGCCACCGCGACCGGTCACGCCCCGGCAGCAACAGCCGCTGCCCCCGCTTCCGCAGCCCCGCTCGGCGAACCGGCTCCCGCAGCAGGCGAGCGGCCCCGAGCCCGTTTCGGGCTTCCAGCCCACCCGAGGCAGCCTCTCTGTCCCCCAGTACCTCCC
>NZ_JAYMZS010000210.1:0-7894 GCF_035828755.1 Amycolatopsis sp. H20-H5
CATCGAGTCCACTGTGGACGACGATCCGGCGCGACCGCCGATGGTGGACAGGGCGGCGTACCGGGTGGTGCAGGAGGCCCTGACCAACGTCGCGAAGCACGCGCCGGGCGCCGCCACCACCGTCCGGGTGACCCGCGCGGAGAACCGCACCGACGTGCTGGTGACCAACGCGCGGCCGCCTGCCGGGCCGCTGCCGGGCGGCCACTCGGGGCGACGCGGGCTGATCGGCCTGCGCGAGCGCGTCCGGCTGCTCGGCGGGACCCTGCTGGCCGAGCCGAAGGACGGCGGGTTCGAGGTCGCCGCGTCCCTGCCGCACGACGCCGCGCCCGGCGAGCCGCCGCCTGCCGAGGATCGCCGATCCGAGTCGGCGCGCCAGCTGGAGCGGGCCCGCCGGGACGTCCGCGTCAGCCTCATCCAGGCCATCGCCGTCCCGGCCGGGCTGTTCGGTGCGGTGGTCGCCGTCAGCGGGATCGTCTTCCTGGTCGGCTGGTACGGCTCCGAGCTGCCCGGCGCGGACTACGACCGGATCCGCGTCGGTCAGCATCGGGCCGAGTTCGCGAGCCTGCTGCCGGACCAGCAGCGGCTCTCGCGGCCGGGCCGGGACTTCGAGTCGCCCAGCCCGCCGCGGACGCGATGTGAGTACTACGGCACCGGCCGGACCGTGTTCACTCTGAACTACACGGCGTACCGGCTCTGCTTCGCGGGCGAGAAGCTCGCGTCGAAGGACTTGATCACCGAGGACGAAGTCATCAGGGGGCAGCGTGATCCGGGTAGTGCTGGCTGACGACGAGACGATGATCCGGGCCGGGGTCGCCGCGATCCTCGGCGCGGACGCGGGCATCGAGGTCGTCGCGGAGGCCGCGGACGGGCGCGAGGCGGTCGAGCAGGTGCGGCTCACCCGGCCCGACGTCGTGCTGCTCGACATCCGGATGCCCGCGATGGACGGCCTGGCCGCCGCGGAGGAGATCCGGCGCCTCCTGCCCGAAACCGGCGTGATCATGCTGACGACGTTCGGCGAGGACGCCTACATCGAGCGCGCGCTCGGCCTGGGCGCGAGCGGGTTCCTGCTCAAGTCCGGCGATCCCCACGAGCTGCTCGCCGGGATCCACGCCGTCGCCGGGGGCGCGGCCTTCCTGGCCCCGAAGGTCGCGCAGTGGGTCATCGCGCGCCTGTCCGGCGGGCAGCTCGCGCGCCGCACCGCCGCCCGTGAGCAGGTCGAGACGCTGACCGCGCGGGAACGTGAAGTGCTGACGCTGGTGGGTTCCGGACTGTCCAATGCGGACATCGCGGGACACCTTTTCGTCGTCGAGGGCACTGTCAAGGCCTACGTCAGCACGATCCTGAGCCGCCTGGGCGCGAAGAACCGGGTGCAGGCGGCGATCCTCGCCCACGAGGCCGGGCTGGTCTGAAACTGTCCCTGAAGGCCACCATGACGGCGGTAAACGCCGTCATGGTGGCCTTCAGGGACTTTTAGGGGCGGATCTGGCCGAGGAAGGCCGTCCAGGCGGTGGCCGGGCAGGCCAGGCTGCCGCCGTCGCGATCCTTGGTGTCCCGGATGCCCACGATCCCGGGGATCTGGGCGATCTCGACACACTCACCACCGGCACCGTTGCTGTAACTGCTCTTGTGCCATGACGCTTTGGTGAGGTCGGGGGCGGACATAACGTCCTCCAGTTGGTTAGCGTTTCAGATTGCCGACCTCCGCGATGAGCTTGACGGACTCCTCAGGATCAAGCACGAGTTCGCGAAGGCTGTCGAACGTCCGCCGATACGGAACGACGTCGCTCGCCTCCTCAAGATAGACGCTGCGTTCTTGTAGCTCGATGTGCCCGACATCCGGCTCGCCGTCGGCGAAGGAAAGCAGAGCGAACGAAACTCCCATTGCCGGATGGGCTCCGCCCGCCGCGGGCAGGACGCGCAAATCCACATTCGGAAGCGCGGTCAGGTCGATGAGGTGTCGAAGCTGCTCACGCATTACTTCGCGACCGCCGACTTGGATGTGCAAGGCGCCTTCGGCCACGATCGCTTCGAGCCGGATCGGGTCGTCGCCGCGCAGCCTGGCCTGCCGTTTGACCCGGGCGTCTACCCGGCTTTGAAGCACCTGTTCGGACACTGACGGGTCGTAGCCGCGCACGAGCGCGGTGGCGTAGTCGGTGGTCTGCATAAGGCCCGCGATGAGGTCGATCTTGAAGATGCGCGCCGTCGTCGACTCGGCTTCGAGTTCGACGTAGTCGCGGATGTCATCGAGAAGACCGCCCTGCGTGACCTCGTCCCACCATTGTGGAGCTTGGGCCGCCTGTACCGCGTTGAACGCCTGCGTGCGCTCGGCTTCGGGGATGTCATAGGTCAGGGCGAGGGTGAGGACGTCGACCGGGGTGATCGGGATCTTGGCGTTCTCCAGCCGGGACTGCTTGGTCGCCGACCAGCCCGCCTTCGCCGCCACCTCGCCGCTGGACAGTCCGGTGGGCTCGCGCCAGTCGCGCAGCACCCGGGCGATGCGCCGTAGCCGGACACTCGGGACGAACGACTCTGCCACCGGTCACCTCCTGCTGGATCACTTGCCGACGCGAGACTACGGCAGCTACGCAACGCGACCGCACTCCCTGATCGAATGAACGCGCAATTTGCGCGGATGATGTCTTGTGTAGCGGGTATGGTTGCTGAGATGGTGGTGATGCGGGCGGCGCGCGTCGAGGCCGACGGACTCCTACCCAGCCTCCGCGCGCCGCTCGTCCCGACTGATTCGTGGAGGTGGATCGATGCGTTACGTGACCTGGTTCCGCTCCGCGTCGGATGGCCGCGATCACGCCGTCACCGATGAAGAGTTCTCGCGCTGCCGCAGGTGGGGGACCGACGCTCGTGCCGTGTGCGGCCACGTCGTCACGCCGGTCTCGATGTTGGTTCCACCTGGTCCGCCTTGTCAGCGATGTGCCGGTGCCTACATCAGGTGGAAGCGTCGCCGGGTCGTCGGGGAAAGGAAAAGCGGTGCTGTTAGGTGACTTCGAGGCTTGGCTGACCGATTCGCTGCGGCGAAATCCGCAGCCGGGCGTGGTTGCGGTGCGGACGTTCACCGAGGCGGGGTTCAGCCGGTGCCCGGTCGGCGCGACCGTGACTTTCGCTTCGGGGACCCTGGTTCATCTGCAGCCCGTGATCGTCGCGCCGCCGGGAAGCCGGACCGAGCCGCTCGAGCCCGGCGGCGACCCGGATCGTGAGCTCTAGCCGAGTGCGGGCGGGGTCCAGGCGCTGAGCGACGCGCCCATGCGCGCGGTGGCCGAGCCGGGGAGCAGGCGCAGGAGGCCGTTGCGCGCGGCGACGGCGAGTGGGTTTTGCAGCTGGAGCCCCATTTTTCCGGCGCGGACCGACGCCAGGGCGACGGCTTGGGAGCGTGGCCTGCGTTCGGCGTCGTAGGTCCGGAGGGCTTCGTCGACGTCGTCGGTGCGCGAGGCCGCCCAGGCGAGGACGACGGCGTCCTCGATCGCCTGGCAGCCGCCCTGGCCGAGGAACGGCGGCATCGCGTGGGCCGCGTCGCCGAGCAGGGCGACCCGGCAGTGGACGTAGCTGGGCAGTGGTGTGCTGAGGAAGGACACGTCGTGGTGCAGGAGGTTGGCGGGGCTGGTCGCCTCGATCAGGTCCGGGATGGGGTCGTGCCAGCCGCCGAACCGCTCGCGCAGGAACGCCGCGTCGTGCCGTCCGCCCTCGGGCGTCACGTAGCCCGCCCACCAGTAGACGCGGCCGTCGCCGAGCGGGAGGACGCCGAACTCGGCGCCGTTGTCCCAGCTGGTGCTGAGCTCGACCGGCCTGTCGAGCTTCGCGACTCCGCGAAACGCCGCCGTGCCGCTGTGGACCGGGCCGGGCAGGGACGGCCAGAGTCGCCTGCGGAGTCCACTGTGGATTCCGTCCGCGCCGACCACCAGATCGGCCTGGAGCTCGCCCCCGGCCCAAAGCACGACGCTGTCGCGGGTCAGATCGGTGACCTCGATGCCGGGGCGCAGGCTCGCGGACGGGAGCGCGTCGCGCAGGGCGCCGACCAGCTCGGCCCGGTGCACGACGGCCAGCGGACGACCGTGCCGCCGCCGGAACACCTCGGCGTCGAAGCGGGTGAGGCGGCGGCCGCGGTGATCGCGCAGGCCGCCGGTGGACTGCTCGGCCAGCAGCGGCGCGACCCGCTCGCCGACGCCCAGTGCGTCGAGCGCGCGCAGGGCGTTGGGCCACAGGGAGATTCCCGCCCCGACCTCGGTGAACTCGGCGCTTCGCTCCAGCACGGTCACGCGCCAGCCGGTCGCGTGCAGGCCTGCTGCCGCGCTCAGCCCGCCGATCCCGCCGCCGACCACCACCGCGTGCCGCTTCGTCATGACGTCCTCCCTCTACGGATGTAGAGGACTCTACTCCTGTAGAGGCTCGGCTAGGGTGGCGCGGTGACCGGGATGACGGGCGAGCGACTCGCCGCGATCGGCGACGCGGCGATCGCGGTGATCGCGGCCGAGGGGATGCGCGGGCTGACCCACCGCGCGGTGGATCGGCGAGCGGAGCTGCCGACCGGGTCGACGTCGTACTACGCGCGGACGCGGGCGGCGTTGCTGGAACTGGCCATCACCCGGATGGTGGAACTCGACGAGGTGACAATGGAGCCCGTGCCCGGCGGGCTGGCCGAGTACCTGGCCGGGTTCGTGCACGCCGCCCTCGTGCACGGCCGCGTGCGGATGCTGGCGCGATACGAGTTCGCGCTGGAGGCCACCCGCCGCCCCGAGCTGCGCGCGGCCTACGACCGCGGCGGCCTCGCTATCCGCCGCCGCTGCAGCGAGATCCTCGCCGAAGCGGGCTCGGCCGACCCGGCACGGCACACCCGGATCCTGATCTGCTGGATCGACGGCACGATCTTCGACTCGCTGGCCGGAACTGGCTCCGGTCACCCCCCTGAACTGCGGGAACTCGTCCTCGGCGCACGGGAGTTGCTGGCAGGGTTCGGACTCGGCCGGGGTTGACAACTTTTGACATGGATCACAAAGATCGTGTCAGGGATCAACTTAACGGCCCCTTCATGCATCTACCTGAGTGCACCCACCGCACAGCTGGAGGAGATCAACCATGGCGATCATGACCAAGCACCAGGCGTTCGCGAAGACCGCCCTGGTGGCCGCCGTCCTCGGCACCGGCGCCCTGCTCGCCGCCTGCGGCAGCAGCGACACGGCGGCCCCGGCAGCGGCGTCCCCGAGCACTTCGGCTTCCGCGCTCTCCCCGTCCCCCGCGTCCTCGGCTTCGCCTTCGCCGTCTTCGAGCGGCGCTGCCGAGCGCGCAGACACTCCCGGTGGTGACGGCTCTTGCAAGGCCGCCGAGCTGAAGATCACGATGACCCCTGGTGACGGCGCCGGGGCTGGCAGCTCGTTCCCCGGCATGCAGTTCACGAACACCGGCAAGCGCACCTGCACGCTGCAGGGTTCGCCGGGCGTGTCGTTCGTGACCGGCGACAACGGCCAGCAGGTCGGTAAGCCCGCGGATCGCCAGGCCAAGAGCGAGGGCAAGCTCGTCTCGCTCGCCCCCGGCAAGAGCGCGGTCAGCTCGCTCAAGATCGCGAACGCGGGCAACTTCGGCCCCGAGTGCAAGCCGGTCGACGCCCGTGGCCTGCGCGTGTACGCCCCGGGCGACACTGCGGCGATGTTCGTGTCCTACCCGCAGCAGGCCTGCTCGTCGACCTCGTCGGGGCAGCTGTCGGTGCAGGTCGTCAAGTAGCCGACTGCCCCTGAAGGCCACCATCACGGCGTCTAACGCCGTGAAGGCTCCCTTCAGGGGCACGGCCTCCGCGCGCCCCCGCGTGTCGCTCGAAAACGGGAGCAAAGGACCCTTGCTCCCGTTTTCGACTGTCTCTGACGCCGCCATGCGGGAGCAAAGGTCCTTTGCTCCCGCTTCACGCGTCGCGGCGGCGGAGCACGGCGGCGCCGGCGAGCAGGCCCGCAGACGCCCAGGCCGCGGCGGGGGCGACGCCGACCCACGGCGCGTAGGGCGAGACGGCGCCGAAGACCGCGTTGGGCACGCCTGGCTCGGTCATCGCGTTGACCCCGGCGAAGCCAGGGAAGTAGTCGACGAGCTGTTCCGCGCCGAGTGAACCGGTGAACATCGGGATCATCAGCAGGAGCACGAACACCGTCACGATCGTTCCGGCCGTGCTGCGCAGCGCCGTGCCCAGGCCGAGGCACAGCAGTCCGAGCAGCGCGAAGTAGGCGCCCATCCCCGCTGCCGTTGCCAGCACGTTCCCGGCGGTCGTCGGCAGCCCGTGCCCGGCCACGAGCGGTCCGGCCAGTGCGATCCCGGCGGCCGCGAGCAGCACGCCGTAGCCGAACAGCACCGGAACGAGTACCGCGGCTTTCGCGGCGAGCATCCGGTGGCGCACCGGCACCCACTGCAACGTCGACCGGATGCTGCCACTGGCGTATTCGCTGGTGACGAACAGCGTCGCGAGGGCGACCACGGCGAACTGCGCGAGGTGGAACGCGCCGCCGGAGACGATGCGGTGTGCGGAATCCGGGTGTTCGGCGCCGACGTGCTGGACGGCGCCGAGGAGTCCGGCGTAGGCCAGCATCAGCCCGGCACCCGCGATCAGGCACCACCAGGTCGAGCGCACCGAGAAGAGTTTCGTCGTCTCCGAAGAGATCGCGCCGGACAGGCCGCCGCCGGTCGCCTCGCGGGTCATCGTGGTCATGCCGCCACCTCCGGTGCGGGACTGCCGTACTCGACCGAACTCGCGGTCAGCTCCATGTACGCCTGTTCGAGTGACGCCGTCCGGTCCGTCAGGCCGTGCAGCCGGACGCCGAGTTCGTGCGCCAGATCGCCGACCCGGCTCGCCGGGACTTCGTGCACGATCAGCTCCCCGGGCCCACCGGCTTCGGTCGCGGCGCCGGTTTCGCGCAACCGCGCCTGCAGCGCCCGCAGATCGCCGGTGCCGGGCAGCCGTACGGAAACCGAGCTCCGCGAGTTTCCCGCGATGAACTCGTCCACCGGCGCGTCGGCGAGCAGCCTGCCGCGCCCGATCACGATCAGGTGATCTGCGGTCTGCTGCATCTCGCTCATCAGATGGCTCGACACGAACACCGTGCGTCCCTCCGCCGCGAGCGAGCGCATCAGCTGGCGCACCCACCGGACGCCGTCGGGGTCGAGACCGTTGACCGGCTCGTCGAACATCAGCACCCCGGGATCGCCCAGCAGGGCGCCCGCGATCCCGAGGCGCTGTCCCATCCCGAGCGAGAACAACCCGGCGCGTTTGCCCGCGACGTCGGTGAGCCCGACCGTCGCCAGCACCTCGTCCACCCGGCTCGCCGGGATCCCGTTGCTGCGCGCCATCGCGAGCAGATGTTTGCCCGCGCTGCGGCCGGGGTGCAGCGCCTTGGCCTCCAGCAGCGCGCCCACTTCGCGCAGCGGGTGCCGCAGCTCGGCGTACCGCCTGCCGTCGATGAGCACCTCGCCGTCGTCCGGCGCGTCGAGGCCGACGGTCAGCCGCATGGTCGTCGACTTCCCGGCGCCGTTGGGGCCGAGGAAGCCGGTGACCTTGCCCTGCTCGATGGCGAACGTGAGACCGTCGACGACGGTCTTCTCCCCGTAGCGCTTCGTGAGTCCTCGAAGCGTGATCATGTGGCCCTCCCGGATCGGTTGCTGGGAGAGCATGCGGGCCGGGCGCGTCGCCGGACATCCGCCGCCGGTCCCGTCCGGTACCCGACTTTCGGCAGGGTCCGGACCTCTGGGGGCGGTTGCCGCGGCCTCGGTGGCGTGCGGGGATCGCCGTCACGTGTGAGCAGAGGGGCGACACTCGTGCGGGGATTGCCGTCACGTGTGCGGGGATTGCCGTCACGTGTGAGGGGGAGGTCGGGACGGGGTCAGGGGGCGCGGCGGGTGACGCGTTTGGTGG
>NZ_JAYMZS010000211.1:0-7748 GCF_035828755.1 Amycolatopsis sp. H20-H5
CCCCCCCCCCCCCCCCGCCCCGCGAGCAGGGGGAACGATGGCCACACCATGAAACGAACCAGTTTTCTGCTCGTGGCCGCGGCGCTGGCCCTCGCTCCGACGGCCTGGATCGTGACGCCCGCGCTGGCGGCACCGCCGACGGGCGCTTGTACGGGCAACGTCGAGCCCGCCCACCCGGTGATCGCCGAGCAGCCGTGGGCACAGCGGCTGCTGGACCTGAAACGGGTGTGGCCGCACAGTACCGGCGCCGGTACGCTCGTCGCGGTCATCGACTCCGGGGTGGACGTCGACCATCCGCAGCTGGCCGGAAAAGTGCTGCCAGGCCGCGACTTCTTCCTCGTCGGCTCTCTGCCGGGCAACTTCGACTGCACCTCGCACGGCACCGCTGTGGCGTCCATTGTGGACGCCAGTCAGGTCGCGGGCGTCGGGTTCGCCGGGGTCGCGCCGGACGCGCGGGTGCTGCCGGTGCGGGTCACCGACCGGTCGCTCAACGACGGCGGCGAGCCCACCCCGATCGATCCCGACGCCGTCGGCAAGGGGATCCGGTACGCGGCCGACGAAGGCGCGAAGGTGATCAACCTGTCGTTGTCCGGCTACGGCGACTACCCGGTGATCCGCGACGCCGTCCGCTATGCGCAGTCGAAGGACGCGCTGATCGTCGCCGCGGCCGGGAACCGGCAGGAGAACGCTCCCGGCTCGGCGTCCTACCCGGCCGCCTACGAAGGCGTGCTCGGGGTCGGCGCGATCGACATCTCGGGCGCGCGCGACAGCGGTTCCCAGGTCGGCGGCTTCGTCGATCTGGTCGCGCCCGGCAAGGACGTGGTCGCGGCGGCCAGAGTGGCCGGTCACGAATACTGGGACGGCACGAGTTTCGCCGCGCCGTTCGTCTCCGGCGCCGCGGCGCTGGTGCGCTCGGCCTGGCCGAAGCTGACCGCGCCGCAGGTGGCGCAGAGGCTGGTCGCGACCGCGAGCCTGGCCAGGGGCGGGCAGGGCAGCCCGGCCTACGGCGCCGGTGTGGTCGACCCTTACCGCGCGGTGACCGAAGGCCTTTCCGGCACGCCGGACGTCATGCCCGCGGTCCGCATCCCGCCGGTCGACCTCGCGGCCGTGCACGAACAGCAGTGGTGGTCACTCGCCGGAACGCACGCGAAACTCGTCGCCGCGGCAGTGGGGCTGGGGATCGCGCTGGCCGCCTTCGTGGCCTGGGTGGCCGTCCGCGGCCGACGGCGCCGCTGGTCCGCCGCCCGGACGACCCCGCCGTTGTCGGAGGTCGTGCGCGAGGAGCCGCCGGAGCAGATGTTCCTGTTCCCCAAGCCGGAGATCGAACGCCAGACCACCGGCTGAAAGCACAGAAAACCAGTGAGGGCCCCCGCACACCGGACGGTGCGGGGGCCCTCACTGGCGGGTGGTGGACCTACCGGGCGGAAGGACCGCTGCCGAGCCTGGCCATCGCGGAGTGCAGGGTCGACTGGTGCTCCTGCATCGCGTTGCTGAGCGTCTGCTGCAACCGGGCGTGGAACTCCTTGCCGGCGGCCAGCGCCAGCTGGTGGTCCGAACCCTCACCGGTGTAGACACCGTTCGCCGTGTCGTGCCACTCGCCACCGGTGCGGTTGTGGATCGCGGCGAGATCGTTCAGGTGCTGCTCGGTCTGGCTGATCGTCGTGGAGATCTGGCTGAGTGCTTCCTCCACGGCGGGGAAGACCATTTTGGCGTCCATGCGCGTGCTCCCTCAGAGGTTGATCAGGTTGCTGAACGAAGACCGGGCGCCTTCGGTCGTGGTTTCGTACATGTTGGCGGTCGCCTGGGTGTTCTCGCCGAGCGTGCTGTTGGCGACGACGACCTTGGTGAGCTTCTGGTGCCAGTTCTGGTGGGCGGCCATCAGTGCGGGCGAGATGGTGCTGCCGAGCTGGCCCATCAAGTTCTCCATGTGCATGCCCATGGTCCGCTGCATCTGGGTGAGCCCCTGCGATACCTGCTCGGCGTCCTTCGCGCCCTGCAGCAATTGGCTTGTCTCGCCCTGAAGCTGACTGTTCACCGACATGTGCTTGCTCCTTCCACTGCTCCGCGCGGACACCTCTGGTGGTGCCGCCAAGGCGAAGCTAATCGGGGGTCTGGGCCGAAAGGGTGGTCCGGCACATTCCTGCCATCGACGACCACGCCCGACCGTGGGCCCGCATGCTCTCCTCGCAGCTTCACCGCTCGAAACCGAGGAGGACATGAGCCGTGGCGACCGTGGTGGTGCGCAGGCCGTTACGGCGGCCCGCGCCGGAAATGCCGTCCGGGGAACTCATCCTCGACGCGCCCCCGGAGATTCCCCTGCCCTCGGGCCGTCAGTGGACCCAGGCGCTGATGATGCTGCCGATGCTCGCCATGATGGGGGCGATGGCGCTGACGTTCAGCGGCACCGGCGTCGGGAGCTCCCTGCGCTACGTGACGATGGGGTTGTTCGGCGTCGCCATGCTCGGCATGGTGGTGATGAGCTTCGTCAACGGCGGCGGCGCGACCAAACGGGACATGGGCCAGGCACGACGCCGGTATCTGCGCGACTTGGCGCAGCACCGCCTGCGGGTCGCCAGGACGGTGGGCAGGCAGCGCCGGACACTCTGGTACCTGCACCCCGACCCCGAGACGCTGTGGTCGGTCGCCTCGAGTTTCCGGCTGTGGGAGCGGCGTCGCGGTGACGCCGATTTCGGCGCGGTGCGCATCGGACTCGGCAGGCAGAGCCTCGCCACCACGCTCGTCGCGCCGGACACCAAGCCGCTGGAGCGGCTGGAACCGTTGTCCGCGCTGGCGTTGCGCCGGTTCATCACCACGTACTCGGCGATCGAAGGACTGCCGCTCGCGCTGGCCGTGGACGGGTTCGCCCGGATCCACGTCGACGGCGACCGGGCGCGCTCGGCCGGGCTGGTCCGCGCGATGCTCGCGCAGCTGGCCACCCTCCAGTCGCCCGACGACCTGCGGATCGCGGTGTGCGTGAGCGCGGATCGCGCCGGCGAATGGGAGTGGGTCAAGTGGCTCCCGCACGCCCTGCACCCGGAGCGCACCGACGCGCTGGGGCCGGTGCGGCTGGTCGCGCCGGCGATCACCACGCTCGAGGTGATGCTGGAGGACGTCCTCGCGAACCGGCCCCGCTTCGACCCGCAGACCGCGGCCGCGGTGTCCGGGCCGCACCTGGTCGTGGTGCTCGACGGGGGTTCGTTCGCCGGTTCCGACCACCTGATGACCGTGGGCGGGGTCGAAGGCGTCACGGTGATCGACCTGACCACGGTTCCGCCGAAGACCCCCGAGGTCACCACGCTCGTGCTGGCTGTGGGCGAGGACGGCCAGCTGTCCAGTGAGACGGCCGAAGGCGGTACGGCGCTGGGCGTGGCCGACGACCTGCCGATCGTCTCGGCCGAGGCGCTCGCCCGCCAGCTCGCGCCCCTGCGGCTCACCGCCGCCGGCCGCGGCGAGCAGCCGCTGAGCACCGAACTGGGCCTGGCCGACCTGCTCGACCTCGGCGACCCGTTCTCGTTCGACCCCGCCGACACCTGGGTGCAGCGCCCCAGCCGTGACCGGCTGCGGGTGCGGTTCGGCATCCGGCCCGACGGCAGCCCGCTCGAGCTGGACCTCAAGGAGTCCGCCCAGGACGGGATGGGCCCGCACGGGCTGCTCATCGGCGCCACCGGGTCCGGCAAGAGCGAGCTGCTCCGCACGCTGGTGCTCGCGCTGGCCATCACGCATCCGCCGAACGTGCTGAACTTCGCGCTGATCGACT
Source organism: Amycolatopsis sp. H20-H5 (assembly GCF_035828755.1). Taxonomy (NCBI): domain Bacteria; kingdom Bacillati; phylum Actinomycetota; class Actinomycetes; order Pseudonocardiales; family Pseudonocardiaceae; genus Amycolatopsis; species Amycolatopsis sp. H20-H5. Next base: position 3,758 of record NZ_JAYMZS010000211.1, read on the forward strand.
TCAAGGGCGGCGCGACCTTCACCCGGCTGGACAAGCTGCCGCACACCAGTGCGGTGATCACGAACCTCGCCGACGAGCTCCCGCTGGTCGACCGGATGACCGACGCCATCAACGGCGAGCTCATCCGGCGCCAGGAGCTGCTGCGCGCGGCGGGCAACTTTTCTTCGTTGCGCGACTACGAAAAGGCCCGTGCCGCGGGCGCGCCGCTGGCCGAGGTGCCGACGTTGCTGGTGGTGTGCGACGAGTTCAGCGAGCTGCTCTCGGCGCGGCCTGACTTCATCGACATGTTCGTCCAAATCGGACGGGTCGGGCGCTCGCTCGGCGTGCACCTGCTGCTCGCCTCCCAGCGGCTTGAGGAGGGCAGGCTGCGCGGACTCGACACCCACCTGTCCTACCGGATCGGCCTGCGGACGTTCTCCGAGATCGACAGCCGTGTCGTGCTGGGCGTCAACGACGCGTTCACCCTGCCGAGGGCGCCGGGCCACGGGTTCCTCCGCTTCGGCGACGAGCCGATGGTCCGGTTCCGCTCCGCGTACGTGTCCGGCGTCCACCGCGCGGGTGAGATCCGGGGCGGGAGCGGCACCCAGACGCAGGCCGGGCTTCGGCAGTACTCGAACGCCTTCGTCGCCCCGCCGGTCGAAACCGACGTCGTCGAAGAACCGGCAGAAGACCTCGACGAGGCCGTCGGCGAGAGCCTGATGGACATCCTGGTCGACCGCTTCGCCGGCCACGGCGCCCCCGCGCACCAGGTGTGGCTGCCGCCGCTGGCCGAGTCGCCGACGATGGACCAGCTGCTCGGCGAGCCGGTCGCGGATCCGGTGCGGGGCCTGCGGGCGGGCGATCCGGCGTTGTCCGGGACGCTGCGCGCGGTGGCGGGTGTGGTGGACCGCCCGCTGGATCAGCGGCGCGACCTGCTGCTGCTCGACCTGTCCGCCGCCGCGGGTCACCTGCTGGTGATGGGCGGCCCCCGGACCGGCAAGAGCACCGCGCTGCGCACGGTCGTCACCGGGCTCGCGCTCACCCACACCCCGCGCGAGGTCCAGTTCTACTGCCTCGACTTCGGCGGCGGCACGCTCGGCTCGATCCGCGGCCTGCCCCACGTCGGCGGGGTCGTCGGGCGGCAGAACACCGGCGCGGTCCGGCGGGCGATCGCCGAGGTCTCGACCGTGCTGGCGGAGCGCGAGCGCCGGTTCGCCGAACATGAGATCGACGGGATGGCGAGCTACCGCGCGCTGCGGGCCGACGGCACGATCACCGGCGATCCCCACGGCGACGTCTTCCTGATCGTCGACGGCTGGGCGACCTTGCGCAAGGAGTTCGAGGACCTGGAGGAGCAGGTCGTCGCGATCGCCGCGCGCGGGCTCGCCTACGGCGTGCACCTGATGGTCTCCTGCGCGCGCTCGTTCGACCTGCGCTCCGCGATCCGCGACCTGTTCGGCAGCCGGATCGAGCTGCGGCTCGGCGACCCCGCCGACACCATGGTCAACCGGATGAGCGCGCTGAACGTGCCGGAGAACGCGCCGGGGCGGGGCATCATCCCGACCGGGCACCAGCTGCTCATGGCGCTGCCGAGGGCGGACGGGCAGGCCACCAGCGAGGATCTCGCGCGGGGAGTGTCCACTTTGGTCACCGCGGTCGCCGCGGCCTGGCCGGGGGAACCCGCGCCCGCCATCCGGCTGCTGCCCGCCCGGCTGCCCTACGAAACGTTGCCGCCGCGTGACGACCCGGCCACCCACCGGCTCGTGGTCGGGGTGTCCGAACAGGACCTGGGCCCGGTGCAGCTCGACTTCGCCGCCGACGCGCACTTCCTCCTGTTCGGGGACGCCGATTCCGGCAAGACCTCGTTCCTGCGGGTGCTCGCCCGCCGGATCGCCGACAGCTACGCCCCGGACCAGGCCAGGATGATCCTGGTCGACCACCGGCGCACCCTGCTCGGCGAGATCGGCTCCGAGCACCTGCTCGGCTACGGCACCGATCTGACCACCACCAAGGACCTGATGGTCGACGCCGCGAAGGCGATGGCCGAGCGGCTGCCGGGCCCGGACATCACCCCGGAGCAGTTGCGCGGCCGCAGCTGGTGGCGCGGGCCGGAGCTGTTCATCCTGATCGACGACTACGACCTGGCCGTCACCTCGGCGGACAACCCGTTCCTGCCGCTGATGCCGTATCTGGCGCAGGGCCGCGACATCGGCCTGCACGTGGTGCTGACGAGGCGCACCGGCGGCGCGGGCCGCGCGCTGTTCGAACAGTTCGTCGCGCGGCTGCGTGACGTCGGGGCGCCCGGTCTGCTGCTGTCGGGCGACCGGGACGAGGGCCCGCTGATCGGTGGGCTGAAGCCCGAGTCGCTGCCGCCGGGGCGCGGCAGGCTGGTCACCCGCCGCGACGCGCCGAAGCTGCTCCAGCTGGCTTGGCTACCGCCCGCCGAGTGATCGTGGCCGGTTGCTGTCGCGGGCGGCCCGGCGGGTGCGCGCGGTGGTTGGCTTCCGGACAAGGCAAAGCCCGATCTTTCGAACGGAGGCGAGCATGGCAGGCAACGACTTCCTTCAGGGGGTCACCGAAAGTATGCAGGCGTTCCGGCCCCAGGCACCTGAGGTGACCGGCGGCGCGGCGGCCCAGCAGGCTGGCGGTGGCATGGAAGAAGCCACTCAGTTCACGGCGGTGCACGGTCAGGCCGCTCAGCACCTGCAGCAGTTCGTGTCCGCGGCGAAGCAGGGGTTCGCCGCGTACACGGGCATCGCTGCCGAGAACGGGCAGGCGTACCAGCAGGTGACCACCCGCTACACCGACGAGTTCGCTCGGCTGGGGGAGAGCTCATGAGCGTGGACTACACGACAGTCGAGATTCCGACGCAGGTCCAGCTGATCGACAAGACCGCGGGCCTCGCCGGTTCGCTCACGGACATGGCGAACCTCTGGAAGACCGCGAGCACGCAGCTGCAGAACTCGGCCACGTCGCTGCAGGGGGAGGTCAAAGACCTCAGCCAGACCTGGACGGACGGCGCCTTCGACGTCTTCGACCAGCACACCACCAAGAGCAAGACCGAGCTGGACACCTGGCACGGCAACATCACCGGCAGCGGCGTCGCCGACCTGCTCGTCGAGCTCGGCCAGCAGATCCCGATCACCCAGCAGGGGGTGCACCAGGTCGCCGAACGGTACGCACTGGTGGGAGGTTCGCTACCGGCCGCGATGGTGCTCCAGACGCAGTCCGGCGAGCTGATGAACCGGCTCGGCGAACTGTTCGATCGCGCGGGAAAGGCCGCGCAGGCGGCCGGGCAGGGTCCACAGTGGAGCGGTCCGGCAGGTGGGGGATCGGGTGCTGCCGGTGGCGGCGGCGCGTCCCCCGCCGCGGCGGGCGGTGATTCCGCGGGCAGTGATCCCGCGGGCGGCGGTGCAGACGGTGGAGCGGCCGCTGGTGGCGGTAGCGGTCAGTCGGCTTCCGCGGCGACCGGTGGCGACAGCGGGGCCAGTGCCGCGTCTTCGGCGCAGGGGGACACCGCCAGCGCTTCGGCGACCCCGGAGACGCCCACACCGCAGCTACCGTCGAGCGACGGCCTCACCCCGGCAGGCGACCCGTCGCTGTCCGGAGGCGTGGGCACGGCCCCGACGTTGCCGGCCCTCGGGCCGTTGCCGCCGGTGAACCTGCCCCCGATCACCAGCCCGAACCTGCCGGGGACCATGCCGTTCCTGCCTCCGCTCGGCCTGCCGGGCGCGGGCGGTCCCGGTGGCCTCGGTGGCCTCGGTGGCGGCCTGGGCGGTGGTCTCGGTGGCCCTCGCGGTGGCGGGCTGCGGCTCGGCGGCGGTCACGTCGGCGTGCCGGGGGTGAGCCTCGGTGGCGGCCTCCGCTCGATCCCGCAGGCGGCGGCTCCGGTGGAGACCTCGTCGATGCCCGCACCGGGTGCCGCGCCGTCGGCGGGGCAGTCCGGGATGGCCACCCCGCCCGGCGGCGGGCCGCCCTCGGGCGGCATGCCGATGATGCCGATGTCCGGAAT
>NZ_JAYMZS010000212.1:0-7641 GCF_035828755.1 Amycolatopsis sp. H20-H5
CCCCTGTGTGAAGCCTCTGAAGGCCACCTTGAGGGACCTAGAGTCCCTCAAGGTGGCCTTCAGAGGCAAAGTGGACCGCGGCGGCGGCCCGGCCACCGAGATCACCGCCGCTCAGCGCTGCCGCCGGAGGTCCTCCAGGTAGCCGACCAGGTCCCGGGCGGGGCCGGACACCGGTTCGACGTACGACCACGTCCGCGTGCCCGCCTGATCGGCGACCGTGATCCGATAGGTCCGCTGGTCCGCCGCGCCCGGCGCCGATCCGGCCGCGGCGGCCGGGGAGTCGGCCGCCGCGCGGACCAGCTCCTCGAGCCGCGAGGCCGTGGCGGACGGGAGGTCGGCGGTGTCGAGTTCCAGCGGCCGGCGCAGGCCGGGGAACACGGCGAACCCGCCGTCCGGCTCGAAGGTGACACGCATCAGGTCAGCTCCCATCCCGGGGCGTCCCGGCTGCGCTCACGCGGAGGTTTTCCGGTGCGCGGCCTCGGTCGATTCGGGCGCCGCGGCCGCGGCGAACCCGTTGCCCGAGGCGTCCGCCGCTCCGGGCGCCACGGACGTCCGGACGCTCTTGACGATGCCGACCGTACCCTGCTTGGAGAGGTACCAGGCGCCGTCGAGCCCGGCGAAGGTCGACATCGCGCCGGAGCCGACGCTGCCGTCGACCGTGCCCGCGTACTTGGCGGGCCCGGTGTCGAAGCTCAGCAGCACGGTGCCGTCCTGCTGGTGCCACTTCCCTGTCAGCGGGCCGCTGAACGTTCCGTTGCTGTTGAACGAAAGCGTCGTCTGCGCGTAGTTCGAGGTCGCGCCCCAGCTGTAGTGCAGCACCCAGTTGCCGGAGATCTTCGGCGTCGCGAACGTGACGTGGATGCCGACCTGCTCCCACGCGTCGATGACGGCCTGCGCCTCGGCCGAGCCGAAGAGCAGGCTCGCGTTGGCGGCGGTCAGGTTCGCGAAGTCGATGAACTGCGCGGTCGAGGACAGCCGCGGATCACACAGGGTCGTGTACCAGATCCGGCCGGCCTTGTCCCAGGCGTTCGCGCCGAGCGCGGTCGCGACCAGGTAAAACGCCTTGTTCGGGATGCCGGAGTTGATGTGCACGCCGCCGTTGTCCGAGGTCGTGGTGACGTAGTGGCTCATGTGGTCGGGCTGCGGGTCCTTGCCGAGGTGCGGGTCGTCATACGCCGTGCCCGGCGCTTTCATCGACCGCAGCGCGACGCCGTGCACGCTGGCCGCCAGCAGCCCCTGGCCGATCAGCCAGTCCGCCTGCGCGGCGCTCTGGTGCAGGGCGTACTGCTTGACCAGGCAGCCGAACACGTCCGAGATCGACTCGTTCAGCGCGCCCGGCTGGTCGTGGTAGACGAGGTTCGCCTGGTGGCCGGTGACGCCGTGGGTCAGCTCGTGGCCGATCACGTCCAGCGCGATGGTGAACCGGTTGAAGTAGACGCCGTCCCCGTCGCCGAACACCATCTGGCTGCCGTTCCAGAAGGCGTTGTCGTAGCGGGTTCCATAGTGGACAGTGCCCTTGAGGTCCAGCCCGGCGTTGTCGATCGAGTTGCGCCCGAACACATCCCAGTACAGGGTGAAGGTCGCGCCGAGCCCGTCATAGGCCTCGTCGACGCCGACGTCCCCGCTGGCCGCCTGCCCTTCGGAGCGCACCAGCGAGCCGGGCAGGTTCTGTGTCTGGCTCGCGTTGTAGACATAGCGCTGCAGATGGGGGGTCAGCGAAGGCGACACCTCGCTGACAGCGGTGATGAACTGCTCGGTGATCCGGAAGCTGCGCACGGTGTTGTCGATCGACAACACGTCCAGCACGGCACGGCGGACATCGCTGTCGGGCGCACGTTCCGCGATCGACTCGAGGATGTGCGGCGGAAGAATGCAGAAAATGGAATGGCGATGGGAAGCGGACACGGCTGTTTCCTGGCCTTTCGGAGAAGCAGATGTTCAGGACTTGTTCCCGGCGACGTCGTACGGGGTGGCGGAGGCGGCCTCGGCCGTCGCTCCCACCACGCCTTTCTTGAGCATGTACCAGGAACCCGTCAGCCCGGCGAAGGTCGACATTGCCCCGGAGGCCACGTTCGCGTCGACCGTGCCGCCGTATTTGGCGGGGCCCGTGTCGAAGCTCAGCAGCAGGGTCCCGTCCTGCTGCCGCCATTTGCCAGGGCTCCCGCCGGCGAACGTCCCGTTCCCGTTCAAGCTGATCGGGGTCTGACCGAAATTGTTCGCATTACCCCAGCTGTAATGCAGAACCCACTCCCCAACTGCGTTCATGATCACCCTTTCCCGAGCTGATTCTCGTGTGCCGAAGCGGTTCCCCGCGCCTCGGTTGTCGGCTCGATCGACCAGGACGTGACACCTCTTCACCGAGGCCACCCAGACGGATCAATCCAGTACGGGTGTCCGGCGGAAAATACCGCGCAGGATCGCCGCGGTTCCGCTTGCCAACGAGACCGCGGGACCGTTTTCCTTGCCATACCTAAGCTTTTGCGGAATCGCGCGACTAGAGCACGCCGTCGACTAGGTCCCGCAGCTGGGAGCGAGCGGTGACCCCGAGTTTCGGGAAACTGCGGTACAGGTGCGAACCGACCGTGCGCGGCGAAAGGAAGAGCCGCTCGCCGATCTCCCGATTGGTCAGCCCGCGGGCCGCCAGCCGGATGATCTGCTGCTGTTGCGGGGTGAGCGCGGTCAGCGCGTCCGGCGGCGCGGGCTCCGAGTCGACGCCAGCGGCCCGGAGCTCGCCCTGGGCGCGTTCGAGCCACGGCCGCGCGCCGAGCCTGCGAAAGATTTCGTGGGCCGCCGTCAGCTTCGGCCGTGCCTCGGCGATGCGGCGACGCCGTCGCAGCCACTCCGCGTAGTCCAGCAGCACTTGGGCGCGCTCGAAGGGCCACTGCTCCCCCGCCGGATCGCCCAGTGCCTCCTGGAAGTGAGCCTCGGCGCCGTCGGGTTCCAGCAACGCGCGGGCCCGGTGCAGCACCGCGTGCATCCGCGCGGAAGCGTTGCCGATCCAGTGTTTCTCGGCCCGGTCGAGGATTTCCGCTGCCTCCGCCTCGTGGCCGGTCCGCACCGCGGCGGCGGCCAGCTCCGCGACCGCCGCATACGACGAGTGGTAGTGGACGGGCTCGCCCTGCGGGGTGAACTGGAGCCGGAACTGCTCGTACGCCGTGCCGTGGTCGCCGTCGGCCACCGCGGCCATGCCGAGCACCCAGCGCGCGCGGACGCCGACCGCCCGGCTCGTCAGCGGATCGATGGCGGCCAGCGCCTGCTCGGCCAGCTCACGCGCCTTCGCGGTCTCACCGGACAGCGTGACCGCGGCCGCCTCCAGCACCATCGTCGCGGCGGTGAGGTGCGGGAGGTTCGCCCCTGCGGACAGTGCCGCGGCGCTGTCCGCCGCCAGCCGCGCCTCGGCCCAGCGGCCGTGGTCGAGATAGGCCCAGCCAGCCGAACACCCGAGCCCGGTCGGCAGCCTGCCGGTGGCGCGCCAGCGGTGCAGGGCGTCGTCGAAGATCCGCACGGCCAGCGCGGTTTCGTCGAGCAGCCAGGCCATCGCGCCGAGCGAGGTGAGCTGCCGCGGATCCGTGCCCGCCCGAGCGAGCAGGTCCGGGATCAGCGCGGCCAGCCCGGCCCGGTTCTCGTGGGGATCGAGGATCGCCGAGGTCCACGGATCGTCCCCGGCCCTGGCGCGGACCTGGCTCCGGTAGCGCTCGTCGCCGGAGTAGAAACCCGTCACGGCGGCTGACGCGAGTGCTTGGCGGGTAAGGGAAGGCTCGTCGGCCGCGCGCAGCAGCAGGGCGAGGGAGCGCTCGTGCCCGGAGGTCAGGGTGAGCACCTGGCCGACCCGCAGGGCGGCCGTGGCGAGCACCGCCGGGTCGGCGGTGAGCGTGCCCGCCTTGGTCGCCAGCTGCTCGACCCACCGGGCCTGCCCGGTGTGGACCGCGACACCCGCGGCGAGCACCAGCCGCCGGGCGCTGTCGTCCGGCGCCGGACTCAGCTCGGCCGCCCGTTCGAGTGCGGTGGCCGCCGCCGCGTACCCGCCTCGGCGCTGAGCCCTGCTCGCGGTGTCCTCCAGCGCGGCGGCCACCTCCTCGTCGGGCCCGGTCGCGGCCGCCGCGAGATGCCAGGCCCGCCGGTCGGGCTCGTCCGCGAGCAGCCGGGCGAGCGTGCGGTGCGCCTCGCCGCGCGCGGCGAGCGGTGCCGAGTAGTAGATCGCCGACCGGACCAGCGGATGCCGGAACCGCACCCGGCCGCCGGTGAGCCGGACCAGCCCGGCCTGCTCGGCGGGCGCCAGCACGGCGGCGTGCGTGGTCGCCACGAGATCAGCCGTGTCGGCGGCCACCAGCAGCAGCGCGTGGCGGGTCTCGGCGGGCAGGCGGTCGAGATCGGCGGCGAAGATCCGCTCGAGCCGTTCGGTCAGCGGCAGCAGGTCGTCGTCGGTGCAGTCGGCCCTGGCCAGCTCGATCAGCGCCAGCGGGTTGCCCGCCGCCTGCTCCAGCACCCGGATCCGGCGCGCGCCGGAAGGTGGCGACGGCTGGGCGTCGAGCAGGGTGACGGCCGCGCGCGGCTCGAGCGGATCGAGTGTCACAGTGGGAAAGCCGGGAAACTCGGTCTCGTCCCGCGCGCCGATCACGAGCGCGAGCGGTTCGTCCCCGACGCGCCGGGCGACGAACGCCAGCACGTCACGCGAGCCCTCGTCGAGCCACCGCACGTCGTCCACGACCACGAGCACGGGCTCCCGTTCGGCAAGCTCGGACAGCAACGCCAGCACCGCGACCCCGATGATCATCCGATCAGGTGATCCCTCGGCCGCCACGCCCAGGCCGACCGCGTCGAGCAACGCCGTGCGCTGGCGTTCCGGCAGCGCGCCGATCTCGGCCACGACCGGCCGGAGCAGCTGGTGCAGCCCGGAGAACGGCAGGTTCGCCTCACTCAGGCTGCCCGTCGCCCGCAGCACCCGACCAGCGGGACCGGCGGCCGCGGCGAGGTCGAGCAGCGTGCTCTTGCCCACACCCGGCTCCCCGGTGACCACCAGGATTCCGCGGGTCAGCCCGAGAACAGCGGCCGTCTCGACGGCCCGGCCCACTACGTTCACCCCGTCGACTGTATCGGCGACTGCGGTCACGTGACCGATACCGCCCACGCGCCCGCCCCGGCACGCTCGTCGGTATGGACACCATCACCTTGGGCGACATCGAAATCACGCGGGTAATCGAGCGGCCGCCCGCCGGGCTGCCCCGCGAGTTCATCTTCCCGGACGTCCCGCGGGCGACCTGGGAGGCCCACCGGAGCTGGCTCGCCCCCGAGTTCTGGCACCCGGAAAGCGACGAGACCCGCTCCGTCATGCAGACCTGGCTGGTGCGCAGTGAGGGGAAGACCATCCTCATCGACACCGGTGTCGGGAACGGTAAGGAGCGGCCGTACATGCCGTTCTTCGCGCACTACAACACCGATTTCCTCGGTTCCCTCGCCCGCGCCGGGGTGCGGCCGGAGGACGTGGACCTCGTCGTGAACACCCACGTGCACGGTGACCACGTCGGCTGGAACACCACCCTCGAGGACCGCCAGTGGGTCCCGACGTTCCCCAACGCCCGGTACGTCATCGCCCGCGCCGACTTCGACTACTGGAACCCGGAAAACGAGCACAAGACCCGCTCCGGGCGCCAGATGCAGAACGTGTTCGAGGACAGTGTCGCGCCGGTGCACCACGCCGGGCAGACCGTCCTGTGGGAGGACCACTTCGAGCTCGACGGCGGCCTGCGGGTCGACCCGGCGCCAGGGCACACCCCGGGGTCTTCGGTGGTGACGCTGACCTCCGGCACCGACCGCGCGGTCTTCGTGGGCGACCTGCTGCACAGCCCGCTCCAGTTCGCCGAGCCGGACTGCTGCCCGAGTTTCGACGAGGACGAGCAGCAGGCTCGCGCCGCGCGCCGTCGGGTGCTTGGCTGGGCGGCGGACCACAACGCGCTGGTCCTGCCCGCGCACCTCCCCGGTGCGGGCGCGGCGGAGATCCGGCGCGACGGCGCCAAGTTCGCGATCAAGGAATGGGCGGCGTTCGCATGAGGATCACCACCACCGCCGGCGTGGTTTTGGGCGACGGCACCGCCTTCCGGAACATCCCGTACGCCGCCGCGCCCGCCGGCGCGGCCCGGTTCGCCGAGCCCGCTCCCCCGGTGCCGTGGACGGGCGTCCGCGACGCGACGAAGTCCGGCCCGACCGCCCCCGCGCCCGAGCGGCGCTGGTTCGGGACGGCGGACCTCGGCCCGGTCATCGGCGCCGCCTGGGTGCCTGCCGACGACGACTACCTGACCGTCACCGTCACCACGCCGTCCACCACGGGAAGCGCCCCGGTGATGGTGTTCGTGCACGGCGGCGGTTTCGTGTCCGGCACGGGCAGCGCGCCGATCTACGACGGAGCCGCCTTCGCGCGCGACGGCGTCGTGCTGGTGACGCTGAACTACCGCCTCGGCGCGCCGGGATGGCTCAGCCTGCCGGGCGCACCGGACAACCGCGGTCTGCTCGACGTCCTCGCCGCGCTGGGCTGGGTCCGCGACAACATCGCCCGCTTCGGCGGCGACCCCGGACGGGTGACTCTGTTCGGGCAGTCGGCGGGCGCGATGATCGTCAGCACGCTCGTGGTCACCCCGGCGGCGAAGGGGCTGTTCCACCGCGCGATCAGTCAGAGTGGCGGCCTGGCCGAGATGTCGCCCGAGCACGCGGAAACCGCGAGCGTCGCGCTGGCCGACACCCTCGGCGTCGAGCGCACCCCCGAGGCGTTCGGAGCGATCCCCGACGAGCAGCTCGTCGAAGCGGTGAAGCTGCTCAAGCCCGCCGGCCGGGCCGGGGTGTCACCCTTCGGGGTGGTGCAGGGCGACCGGTGTGCGGCGCACGACGTCGAGCTGCTGGTCGGCACCAACTCGGAGGAGTCGAAGCTCTACCAGGACCCGGCCCGCTCGGCGGCGATCGACGAGCTGTTCCGCGCGGCAAGCAGGCGGCTCACCGACGCGCACGGCAACGCGCGCACCTACGAGTTCGACTGGCGGGACGGGCCGCACGGCGCCTGCCACACCGTCGAGCTGCCGTTCGTCTTCGAGACCACGGACCTGCCGGAGTTGCGCGGACCGGACGGCCTGCTCGGCCCGCGGGTCCCGCCGTCGCTGGCGGACGAACTGCACCAGGCGTGGGTCCGGTTCGCGACCACCGGCGACCCCGGCTGGCCGGACCACCACCGCTTCACCGGCCGGTGAGCCAGCCGAGCCGGTGATCGACGTGACCCAGTCGAGCCGCCGTGTCCCCGCGTCGAGGCGGGCACGCGGCGACCCGGCGTCGATCTCGGCGACGTCGGCAGGGTTCGCACTGTGGCTCGGGACGTCCGAAAAGGGGGCGCGCTACGAGACCGCGCAGGTCTCAGAAGGCGTCCGGAAACTGATGTCATGTCGTCCAGTTTGGTGCCCAGGGCCGCGTGACTGACGGGGACTGTCACACGGTCTGTTCTGGTGAAGGGGACTTTGCAAGGTTGACTCGAGAGAAAGTCCCCTTCAGTCGCGACCCCAGGTTTGCCGTGTGCCCTGATGGGAGCCTTCACGGCGTTTAACGCTGTCATGGTGGCCTTCAGGGGCACGCATGAAACGGTCATGGCGGTATGAAACGGGCGAA
>NZ_JAYMZS010000213.1:0-7620 GCF_035828755.1 Amycolatopsis sp. H20-H5
CATATCTACACGGAGGGTGCCCCGCGGGTGGCGTTCCCAACCCTGTCACGGGCAGCAGCAACGCCGATCAGTGGATCAGCGACGGCCGCGGCCGAGTGCCTCGCGCTTGACGAACCCCACGACCGCGGTCGCGACGAACAACACCGCACCGATAACGATCAACCAGAACAGACCCTTCACCACTACACCCACCACGATGCACACCAGCCAGATCACAAACAACACACCGAGCAGAGCGATCACAGCGAACCTCCACCAAGAGACCAACAGTCCCGAAAGCCTAACGGCGCGACCACCCGACCGCGCGCCCTGGCCGACCCTGGCACCGCCGACCGTCTCGGACATAGCGGCCGTGCCGCTGCGGCTCGACCGCGAGCGGCGGCCGGGTACCAGCCGATCAGACCGCTAGCTCTCGGACGCCCCGCCCACCCTCACCCCGATCGCACCGGTACCCGGCGGTCCGTTCCGGGGCCACCCGGCCGGTGCGACGGAACGCGCCCCAGGCAGCGCGGAAGCTCCGGCCGAAGGCATCGGTCTCGAGCTACGACACCGCCCGGCATCGGTGAATCGCGCCATTGCACGGCGCCGAATGGCGAGTTGCCGGGAGCCCAGCCCAGGCGGTAACCGCTCACGCACGCATCGGCACGCACCGCCGGTCGGCCAGGTCGGCGGCGGCCCGGGCGAAGATGTCGCGTTCAACGGCCGGCCCGGACCGCTTGGCGGGAGAGCCCGAAGGCGGTCAGTTCCTCGCGGTTCCAGCCGATCAGGACGTCCAAGGGCTTGAGGTCGATGGTGTCGGCGCCGTGCAATCCGGCTCCGCGTGATCCGGCTCCACCTGGTCCTGCGCGGCGGGCACCGGGTCCACCCCGCCGTTCGGCAGGAACGGCGGCATCACCGCGCTGCCGAGCTTGGCCGTGGTCCTTCAGCATCTGCAGATACTGCGGCGCCTGATGGGCGAACGCGGTGGTCGCGGATCAGGCCCCCACGCAACCCCTCGCCATCGGCGCACATCGACTCGCCGGACGCCACGACGTCACCGGCGCCACCCGATGGGCAAGCCGCTTCATGCGCCGCCTTTCAGATCCTCGGCCGCCTTCAATGATCTTGAAACAGCCTTGCCCGTAGATGGACACCGCGCGACGTCCGCGCCGCACAGGATTCAGCCCATGCCAAATGTGAGGAGGCCGCCCCGGGACCGGTCCCTGCCAGGCCGGTTGGCCGTTCTCGTGGTGTACTGGCCGGACGATCCATTATGGAATCGAGGACTGCCGTGCGTCTTCTCCCCGGCCTTGCCGCATGGGTGGCGCTGATCCTCGTCATGACCACGGTGACCAGTTCGACCCCGACCGCCGAGAGCTCGCCAGCGGACGTGCCGAACCCACTGGCCGGGTGGCCGCTCTACGTCGACCCGGCGAGCCCGGCCCACCAGGCCCTGGTCGCTGATCCGGCCGATCCCGCCGCGGCGGCACTCGCCGCTGTGCCGCAAGCCCGTTGGTTCACCGACGCCACACCGGCCAGCGAGGTCCGCGAGGCCGTCGCGGACTACGTCGACGGCTCCGCTGGGCTGAGCGCGCTGCCGGTCCTGGTCGTCTACGCCATCCCCGGCCGTGACTGCGGCGGGTTTTCCTCCGGCGGCCTGGCCGACGCGGCCACCTACGCAGGCTGGATCCGCCAAGTCCGCGCGGGGATCGGGGGGCATCGGGCCGCCGTCGTCGTCGAGCCGGACGCGCTCGCCGGGGCCGACTGCCTCGGCCCGGTCGCGCGGACCGCCCGCTACGCCATGCTCACCGACGTCGTCACCCGACTCGGCCTCGACCGGACGACGGCTGTCTACCTCGACGCCGGGCATTCCCGCTGGCTCGGTGCCGTCGAACTCGCCCGGCGGCTCGACCTCGCCGGGATCAGGCACTCCCGGGGCTTCAGCTTGAACGTGTCCAACTACTTCACCACCGCCGAAGAACAGTCCTACGGCGAGCAGGTCTCCGCACTGCTCGGCGGCGCCCATTACGTCGTCGACGCCTCGCGCAACGGACTCGGCCCCGCCCCGGACGCCCCGCTGAACTGGTGCAACCCCCAGGGCCGGGCGACAGGCCCGGTTCCGTCCGCGACCACGGCAGCCGTGCACGACGACGCGGATCTCTGGATCAAGAACCCCGGGCAGTCCGACGGCGACTGCGGCCGCAGCGATCCGCGGTCCGGGCTGTGGTTTCCCACGCAGGCGGCGGGTCTGCTGGGGCACGCACAGCGCTGAACCGGCTGTCCTGGCTGAACTTCCGGTCAGGCCCTGACCAGTGCCCGCGCCCGCTCGTACGCCTCGATCACCCGGGGAACCGCGGTCCCGGCCGTGTACCGCTCGGCCCGCAGCGCACCGGCCGCGCCCAGGCGGCTCCGCTGCGCCGGATCGGCGAGCAGGGTGTCGAGGGCGCCCGCGAGAGCCTCGGGGTCCCCCGGCTCCACCAGCCGACCGGTGACACCGTGGTCGACGAGTTCGGCGAGGCCGCCGACCCGGGAGGCGACCACGGGTGTACCGGCCGCCATGCCCTCGATCGCCACCAGCCCCAGCGGCTCCGGCCAGCGCGACGGGACGGCCACCACCGCCGCGGCCGCGAAGGCGGCCATGATCTGCGGATGCGGCACGTCGCTGTGGACGAAGACGGGACGCTCGGCCGTCCCAGTCAGCTCGGGGGTGTCGGCGCGGCGCGCCCCGATGACCACGAGCGGAACGGACACCGCCATGCGCCGCTGGGCTTCGGCGAGCACGCCGAGGCCCTTGTGCTCGCCGAGCGCTCCGACGAAAAGCAGAAAATCCCCGTCCGGCAGGAAGCCCGGGCGCGGACCTGGCGCGGCAGCGACGTCGTCAGCCACAAAGGACGGGACCTCACTGATCCGCTCGGGGGCGACCCCGGGCAGGCACGCCTCCGCGACGGCCGTGCTGACCGGCAGGAACATCGCCACGCGGTCGAACCGGCGGCTGTCGCGGGCGAGGCCGAGGGTCAGCGCGGCGCCCTTGACCGCGCCGTAGGAGGCGTTGGCGCAGCTGAGACAGCGGCGCGGGGACGGCCCGGCGCACCGCGAATCGAGCTCGTCGAAGTGGGTCAGGGTCTTCTTCGCGCACACCAGGCTGTAGTCGTGCAGAGTCACCACCAAGGCGGAGCCGGGCGGGAGCCGCAGGCGCAGGCAGGAGTGCAGGATCCAGCCGTGGGCGTGCACGATGTCCGGCCGGGTGGTGTCGACGAGTTCCTGGAGGCGGCGGACGAGCTGCGGGTCGGCCACCGTGGGGTGGAAATGGTGCCCAGGGTCGCTGGAGAATCGCCGCAGGTGCCGGGTCAGCCCGGAGAGCCGGCGTACCGTCACCGGGCCTTCGTGCTCGATGTCGGGCGCGTCCGGGCGGCTCATGGTGGCGACCTCGACGTCGTGGCCGCGCGCGGCCAGCTCGCGGGCGAGCCCCTGAACGGTGCGTTCCAGGCCGCCCGTCGCCGGGGCGTAGTTGTCGGTGACCTGGAGGATCTTCACGCGGACGCGCCCGTGGTGAGCCGGCGCCAGTAGACCAGCACCCAGAGCGCACCGGCGGTCTGCGCGCCGACCCACGCCACGCCCACCGCGACGATGCCGAGCCGCGGCAGCAGGATCCAGGAAGCCACGACGCTCGCCAGCAGCATGGAGGTGTTGAGCCACAGTGCGGACCGCAAGCGGTTCGTCGCGCGCAGCACGGCGACGGCGATGTTCGTGACCGCGTCCGGAATCGCCGAGAGCGTCAGCAGCACCAGCAGCGCGTGCCCCTGCTGCGGGTACGCCGCGCCGAACAGCGACAGCAGCAGCCGTCCGCCGAGGAGGTACACGGCCATCGGCAGCACAAGCAGACCCGCGATAATCAGTGCACTGCGCTTGGCCGCCGCGGCGATCGCCCCCGGATCGTCGGCACCCGCGGCGAACAGCGAGGTTGACACGGCGGGGCTGATCATGAAGAACACCGCGCCGAGCATCCAGGTGGCGTAGAAGTACGCGTTGTCGGCGGCCGAGGTGCGGGCCACCACGATGATCGGGAGCAGGTAGGACGCGAGCATCGCCGCGATCGTGATCAGGTGCTGGCCGAGCAGCGAAGTGCGCATCTCGCGCAGGCACGCGGCGAGACCGTGGAACACCGGGCGCAGCGAACGCCCGTACGTGCTCCGGCGAAAGCCGGCCAGCCCCACCAGCAGCGATAGGCCGCCCGCCACCGTCCACGCGGTGAGGATCTGGTCCCCGGTACCGGGCAGCAGCCAGGGCAGCAGCACTAGCGGGATCCGGGCTGCGGTGAACAGGGCGTTGCGCCCGAGCATCAGCGAGCCGCTGCGCTCGGCGACCGCGGCGTAGTCGTACACCGTGCCGACGGCGAAGAACACGGTGCCCAGGCAGAACAGCGCGCCGCCGACCGGGGTCCGCAGCGCGGGCAGCGTGCCGAGGGCGTGGCCGAGGACCGCCACGATCAGTGCTCCGCCGACGATCCCGCCGGCCACGGCCACCAGCACGCCGACGGTCAGCCGACGGCGCCAGTCAAGGTCCGACCGGCTCCGCGGTAGCCATTCGATCATCGCGGCGGCAGCGCCCACGGCGGCGAACAGGGCCGCGGCTTGCAACGCGCTGGTGACAGCGGCGCCCGCGCCGCTCACCTGGGCGCTGGAGCGGCGCGCGACGATCAGCCAGAACACGTAGCCGAACAGCGACGTGACGACGCTGGTCGCCATGATCGCCAGCGAGTTGCGCAACATCGCGTCACCGGCGAACCGGCCGATCACCTTGGCGCGCAAGGAAATCGACGGACTCAGCGCCCTGCCGCCCGTCACGGCTTGACCGCCAGCCGCACGGTGAGCGTCGACGCGGTGTCCGAGCCGACAACGACCTCGACGTCGTAGAGACCCGTCGCCGAGGGTGCGGTGAAGGTGACCATGCCGCGTCGGTCGTCCACGACTCCCCGCGCGGTCCCTGCTTCGCGGGCGCCGACGACCGCCGACACCCCCGATGCGGGCTTGCCGCCGACCCTGACGGCGACCGCGGGCTCGGCGGCGGGAAGCGCGGACCCGTACCCACTCACCATCCAGCGCAGGACAACCCGCTCCCCCGGCCGGGCGGACAGGGGTTGCCCGGTAACCACGCCCGGCTCGTCGAAGGCGAGTTGGGCGTACTGCTGCTCGGGAGCCGGGCGCAGGGCGACGGCCCCGGCCGCCGCGGCGGCCACCACCACGATCGCGAGCGCCGGCCCGGCCGCACGGCGTGCCAGCACGCCGAGTTGAGGAGCCCGCGGCGCGGGCACCGGGGTCGCGGCAGTCAGCAGGGTCGTCCGCCGGTCGGCCAGGAGCAGCAGCAGTGCCGCGACCCCGGTACCCGCGGCGACACCCGTGGTCGCGATCGGGATGCGCAGCACGGCCAGCAGCAGCACCACCACGAGCAAGGACAGCAACCCGAACAGCACCGGAAGCACCAGCCGCAACACAGGCTCGGTCTCGGCGGAATCATCGGCCTTGCCGTCGCCGAACAGCAGTCCCGTCGCGGAATGCCCCGCGATGAGTGCGAGCACCGGGAACGCCACGACCGACCGCAGCACCACCGGCGCGGACAGGAGCACCAGCGCGGTGGCGACGACCACGGCCGCGACCAGCGCCAGGGTGACGGTCCGGGGAGCGGCCACGGCGCGCGTGGCGGGCGCCGTCATGACCCGCTCGCCGTCGCAACGCCGAGCAGGGTCAGATCGAGCCGGTAGACCCGCAGGTGCTCGGTGGTGATGACCCGCGCCGCCCACGGCACCCGGTCGAGCCGGTCCAGCTGCGCGAGCGGGGTCGCCGCGCCGCGCAGCGGGTCGCCGGACCCGTAGTTGTCCCCGTTGAAGGGGGGTTCTTCGGCCATGCGGATATCCACCACCAGGTAGTCGTAGTGGGAGCTGACCAGCTCACCGGCGAGCTGGCTGTCGGGGGTGCCGGGTGACTGCGTGAGTTCCCAGGCGGGGAAGCCGACCGACGGCGCGGCGACGTCGAGCCCGCCATACGCGGCGAGCTGCAGCCCGGTGTAGCGGTCGGCCACGACTCGGACCGGACCGGCCTGCGCGGCGAGCTGCTCGGCCACGGTCCGCGCCTCGGCGCTCGCCGAGTTCGTATCCGTGCCCCAGCGGAAGAGGCCGGGGAACCGGTACGGATCGTTGAGTCCCCCGCCGACGTTGCCGACCAGCAGGATCACGAAGAAGACGCCCAGCACCGGCGTCCGCGCCCACCAGCGCCGCGGGGTCGGCTCCCGGCCGCGCAGCACCATGTACGCGGCGACGAGCGCAAGCCCGACATAGGTGAACGCCCACGACCGGCGTGCGCCTTCCGCGCCCGAGGGCGCGAGCAGGAACAGCACGGACGGGAAGTAGACGAACCCGAACGCCATCAGCGCGAGGCTGTCGGCCCGCCACTTGCGGTGCTCGCGGCGCAGCACTCCCAGCAGTGCCAGGCACATCAGCCCGACGACCACCGGCGCGAGCGCGGTCAGCCCGCGTTCCCACAGCGGTTGCACGGTCGGTGCGAGGACGTCGCGGCCAGTACCGGACTTTGCCGCTACCGCCGAGAGCTGGTTCACCGAGCCGCCGACGTAGGGCGCGAGATAGTCGATCGTCGGGCGGGCAACGAGCAGCAGCCACGCCCCGGCGAGCAGCGTGGTGACGCCCCAGATGAACCACCAAACCCGGGTACCGGTGTCGGGCCTGCGCGTCGGGGACGGCTTGCGGCGTGCGATCCGGACGCGGGCCGACGCCAGCAGTGCCACCGCGAACAGCAGCAGCACCAGGAAGAGCGTGGTCAGGTGGTGGGTCAGCACGCAGGCGCCGGAGCAGAGCAGCGCCCCGGCCACCGCGGCGGCCCGGCGCCGCCCCCGCGCTCGCGCGGCGAGGCTCGCGAGGGCGAGCACCCAGAGGAACAGGGCGATCGCGATGCCTTCGTAGGCGTACTGCGTGTCGAAGTACATCGCCGACGGGTTCAGCGCGTAGACCACCGACGCCACCGCGCCCGCCGCTAGGGAGCCGAGGTGGACCTGGGCGAGAACGAAGACGGCGAACAGGCCCAGCAGGTGCGCAGCGAGCAGGACGACCTGGCCCGAGGACCACACCGACAGCCCGGTCAGTCGTTCCACCATCGACGTCAGCCCGGAGGTCCCGGGGTAGAACTGGACGATCGGGATGACCGAGTTGGGCCGCAGGAGCTTGCCGACGGACAGGACGTCAATGGCTTCGCGCCAGTGAGCGTACTCGTCGTGGTAGCTCGGGGCGCCGGGGTTGCGCAAGAACTTGGGCGCGTAGGTGAGCACACCGAGCAGCAGCACCCCCCACACGGCCTGTGTGCGGGTGCCGGTCGCGATGCGCGCGGTCACCGGCACCACACCGAGCAGCATCCCAGCCCAGAACACGATGTAGTACAACGCCGCCGGAGAACCGGAGCCAGAAAGCCGATAGGACAGTCCGACCACGAGGATGCCCACCGCGACGGCGGCCACCACGCAGGGCCAGGAGGTCAGGCGCCGCAACCAAGACGCGCCCGCCTCCACCGGGGAACCGGCGGAGGCGGGCGCGTTCGAAGAATCCACTGTGGACTTCGAGTACGCGGGGGTCGAGTGGGT
>NZ_JAYMZS010000214.1:0-7559 GCF_035828755.1 Amycolatopsis sp. H20-H5
GCCCGGCCGGACCCGGCAGGCTCGCGCTGTGAACAGGGAGATGGCATGGCGCTGAACGAGCCCGCGTCCCCCGGCGGGCTGTGGCAGGCCGTGCTGGCGATCAAGCCCAAGGACCAGGTGTGGCCCTCGGACAGCGAAGACACCGCGTACGCGCTGGCCGACCGCTGGCAGGCGGCGGCGAAGCAGATGACCGCCGGGGGCGCCGAAATCACGGCGACGGGCAACCGGGCGCTGGCGGCCTGGCCGGACCAGGCGGGCACCACGCTCCAGGCCAGGACCGACGCGCTGGGCCGCGGCACGTACCCGGAGCTCGCCGCCGGGATGGGCGGCCTCGGCGACCGGGCCGCCGGGTACGGGGAGACGATCCAGCGGACGAAGACCGCGATCACCAGCGAGATCGCCGGCAACGACCAGCTCTACGCCCTCGCCCGCCTCGTCCCCGGCATCGGCGGGGCCCTGTCGGACACCATCGCGACGACCATCGCGGCCAGGGCGGCCGCACTGCTCGGCCAGGCGGCCGGACTGGTGACACAGGCCGGTGCGGCCGCGGGCGCCGCGCCGATCGACCTGAACAGCGTGCTGGACCTACCGCTGCCCGGCGGGCAGGGCGAGCTGAACGGCGGGGTCAACCCGAACCTGCCTACAGACCTGCCGACCCTGCAGCGCCTGCTCGACCAGGCCCGCGCGGCCGGGCTGGATCCGCAGCGGTACAAGGCTTTGCTGCAGCAGTACTGGCTCGCGAAGGCCGCCGGTGCGGCTGGCATAGACCTGAACGCGTGGGACCCGCAGGCCGGGGTCGACGGCAACATGAAGAACCTGACGGACGTCTACAAGTACTACGGCAAACTGTTCCTGGACCATCCGGAACTCCAGTGGGCGGGCATGGCCAACATGATCGGCCCGTCGTTCGCCGCCGGATTCATGGACCTCAACGGCATGCAGGACCTCGCGCGCAAATTGGCCACCTCGCCGCTGCCCCTGCCCGCCGACCTCGCCACCCGGCTGGCCGCGTTCGGCGGCTCGCAGGAGCTCGGCTGGTTCGAGAACAAGTTCCTGGCCATGCAGAAGAACATCTTCATCGACCAGGCGTCCATGCACGAGGCCTACCTCGGCGGCGGCCTCGGCGCCCTCGACGAAATCCGCCGCGCCGGGCTGGTCGACGCCAAGGCCATGGGTGCGTGGGCCGACATCGCGAGCGGCGACCAGGCCAGGATCCAGCGTGGCAACACCGCCCTGCTCGACCGCGAGCAGAACCAGGTCATCGCCGACCAGTACGACCAGATGTACCACCACGACGGCCCGGTCGGCGCCGGGATGACCTACATGATGACCGTCGCCGGCGACGCTTCGATCCCCGGCGCCAAGACCCCCGCCGGTTACCACGCCGTGGACGTCGGCATCCCGGGTGGCCTGGGCGTCCGCACTCCCCTGCCCGACTTCAACGTCTCGGACCGCCAGGCGCGCTGGGACTACGTCACCAACGACACGTTGCCCGCGTACCAACGGCTTCTGCACGACGATCCCGACCTGGCAAGACGGCTGGTCGCTTCACCGGTGGAGGACCGAATCGCCAGCCAACGGCTGGACAGCCGGTGGCCGAAGCTCGTCCGGGACCTCACCACCCTGCAGCCGGTTATCGTACCGCTTCCCGTTCCTCACTGAGGCTCTCGTCCGGCCCAGAAGCCCCTGAAGGCCACCATGACGGCGTTAAACGCCGTCATGGTGGCCTTCAGGGGCAGTCGGTGCGTGAGCGCGGCAGAAGCAGCAGGCCGGTCACCCCGCCACCCACAGTGGGGTCACCGGCCTGCCCGCCTTTTGCGCCCCCGGACTAGCGGACCATCCGGTCGATCTCGGCCAGTACCAGGTCGAACGTCAGGTCGGTGTTCTCCTGGGTCGCACCCCGGGGAAGGAGCGGTGCGGCCAGGTCGAACGCCCGGCTCGCGGCCGTGGCGGCCGCGGCCTGGACCGTTCGGACGATGTCGTCAGACAGGGCCCTCGCGTCCTGGTCGCGGAAGATCCGGGGGTCCAGGCGCAGGGTGAGCAGCTCGCCCCGGGCTCCCGTGGTGGCCAGTATCCGGCCGTCGTCGGACTCCTCGGTCGCTTCCAGGGTGGCCAGGTCGCGGTTGAGGCGGTCGATCAGCTCCGGTGAAGCCGGCTTCACTGCAGTGCCGAGAAGGCGTCGCGGGCGCGGCCGTGGGTCTTCTCGTACTCGGACACGCTTTGCTGGCCTGCGGCGGCGAGCTGGGCGGGGACCGGGGTGATCTTTTCGGCGCTCTGGGACAGCGCTGTCGCCTGTGGCCGGTAGGAGGCCATGAAAGCGGTGCCGAGCGGGCCCTTGCCGAGCTGGCCGTCGAGGCCGCCGATCTCGGCCTGCGCGGCGCTCCAGCCCTGGGTGAGCTGGGAGCCCGCGGCGTCGAGGCTGGACATCGCGCGTGCGGTGTCCGTCGTCTCCATGTTGAACTCGTTACCTGCCATGGGTGCACCCTCCTCGCGGCGAACGGTCACCCCGAAGTTTGCGGGGTGCGCCGGGGGCGCGGAACGCGATGGCCTCTTTCGGCCACCCGGGGCGGGACGAGGCAGCGCGGGTCGAGGGCGGCGCGGACGCGTTCGCGCCGGGAACGGTCGTCGAGGCCGCGGCGCACGGCGCTGACCGCTGACCAGGCCTGGCCGACCGTGCCGCCGTCGGCGCCCGCGCCCGACCACAACGCGATGTCCACCTGGGAAGCCAGCCACACCAAGCCGTCCACCACCGATTCGTCCAGTGTGGACTTCGCCGCGGCCGAAAGTTCGCGGACGGTGATGCCCGCGGGGCACGGCACGCCGTGGGAGCGCAGCAGGTCCCTGGCCTCCCACCAGGCCGCGATGACCCCGTCGGCGCCGGTGCGACGGCGGCGGCGGGCCGCGCGGATCGCCTTGGCCACCGGGATCCCGGCCGCCAGCAGCAGGATCAGCGCGGCGAGGCCGATCAGCAACGGCGTCACCGGGACCGAAAACGACACCTCGGCCGAGTTCACCGGGCCGGACTCCCGATCCGACGGGGGCAGCCCCGGGTCGCGCAGGTCCTGCGGCTGCGGCAGCTCGTCGCGCGCCCGCGCGGTGACCGCGGCCAGGCCGCCGGGCGCCGCGCCGGATCCGCTCGCGGCGCCGCTCGGGTCGAGCGGCACCCAGCCGACTCCGGCGACCGCGACCTCCGGCCAAGCGAGGACGTCGCCGTTGCGGACCACCACCGGAGCGCCCGGTGGCGTCTGTGGCGCGCGGAAGCCGACGGCGAGGCGCGCCGGGATGCCGAGGATCCTGGCGAGCGCGACGTAGGACGCGGCGAACTGCTCGCTCGTGCCGCGTTTGGTGCCCAGCAAAAACTTTCCCAGCTGCGGCCAGCTGCTGCCGGTGGGCAGGTCGGGACCGGTGGCCACCTGGTAGTTCTGCCGCAGGTAGCGCTCCAGCACCAGCGCGGTCTGGAACGACGGCCGCCGCCCGCCCACGGCCGTGCTCGCCAGCTCGCTGATCCCGGCCGGGATCACGCCGAGCCCGTCGGCGCCCGCGGCGGCCGGGTCGATCGGCGCGCCCGCCAGGTCGTCGGCGTCGACGTCGGATTCACGCCAGCTGAGCCCGTAGCCGACCGGCCCGGTCCGGTCCGGCAGCAGAAGCACGCCGGAGTCCGGGTCGATCAGCGGGGCGGCGGCGGTGACGGCGGCGGGTTCGGCCTGACTCGGCAGCCACGGGCCGGGGACGGTGACGGTCAACTGTGCACTGTGGACACTCGTCGGCGCGGTGCGGCCGGGGGTGGCGGCAAGTCCGGCGCCGAGCCGCCGGTAGGCGCCGTCAGGATGCCAGCCCACACCGTCGAAGTCGCCGAGCACGCTGAGCCGCCAGCGGTCGACATGGTCGGTGCTGGTGTAGGTGAAGACCTCGGTGTCCGGCCGCTTCAGCCGGGCGGCCACCTCGTCGAGCGGGCTGGAGACCCGGGACGGCGGCAGCGGCACGTCCTGGTGGTCGCGCGCCGACAACGACGGCCGGGCGCCCTGGTCGGCCGCCGTGATCGCGACCGCGCCGGTCACTCCCAGCAGGATCGGCACTACGAGAGCCACCGCGGCGGCCCGGCGCTGGGTGGGTGCGGCCTGGTTCGCGGCGTCACCCGGCCGGGTGGCGACGAGCAACGCGGCCGACACCACGGCGAACGCGAGACCCGCCACGGTCGCCGCGGGTCCGGACAAAGCGACATAGGCCTGGCTCACCCCGAGCAGGGCGACGCCGGGCAGCACCGCGGCGGGCGCCCAGCGCAGCAGCTCGATACCCACGACAGCACAGAGAAGCACCGCCATCGGGACGAACAGCAGGAGCTCGGGGTCCGGGCGCGCGGGCCAGGTCGACTGGAGCGTCAGCTGCCACGACTCGGTCGCCCCCGCCGCGAGCGCCCGCGGAATGGCACCGGCCGACAGGTCGCGCAGCTCGGTCACGGCCAGCACCAGCAGCCCGGCGACGAGCGCGAGCAGTGGCCGCCACGGCACCAGCGCGGGTACGCGGGCGCAGAGTTCCACCACGAGCAAACAGGCGGCGAGGACCACCGCGATCGGCGCCCACAGCGCGCCGAAACCGAACACGGGGGTGAACAGCAGGCCGGGCAGCGCGGCGGTGAGCAGCACACATTCGGCGGCGAACCTCGTCCTCATCGCGGCACCACCACGTTCCACCGCTTGGCGGCGTCAGCCGCGTCCACGGCGGGCACGACCTTCGCCCCCGGCACCGCCTGCGCGACCGCGCCACCGAGCACGACCACCACGAACGCCGAGTAGCGCGACCGCAACGCCGCGAGCGACGCGCGGTCGGCAGGCGAGGTCGCGGCGGTGATCACGGCGAGCCCGCCACCTCCGGCGCGCGACAGCGGGCCGGGCACCAGCGGCAGGCTCACGCCGGGGGCCGGGGCGAGCAGGGTGAGCTCGTCGAGCAGCCGTCGCACAGCCGAAGGCCCACCGGCGGTGGCGACGTCGAGCCCGCACGAGGTGACGAGGCGGCAGCGGTGTCCCGCACCGGCGGCGGCCGCGACGAGCGACGCGGCGACGTCGACGCTCTCCTCGAACAGCGGTCCGTCGAGCACTTCCCGGCGGGTGTCGAGCAAGGCGGTGAACCGCGGCTGGTCCGGGTCGGCGTACTCGCGGACCATCAGTTTCCCGGTGCGGGCGGTGGCTTTCCAGTGCAGGTGCCGCATTTCGTCGCCGAAGGTGTACTCCCGCACCTCGCGCAGGTCGAACGAACCCCGCAGCGCATCGTCGGTGCCCGCGCCCTCGTGGTGGTGACGCGGATGACCACCCGAAAGGGCGCGCATCGGGTGCACTCGCGGGTGCACCCACAGTGTCGCGGTCTCCCCGGTCGTGACCCGGCCGCGGCCGAGGCCGAGCGGGTCGACCCGGTCGAGGGTCAGCGGGCCGACCTGATGGCGTCCGCGCCGGTCGGTCGGCAGGTCGTAGTGCTGCTCGGCCTGGCCGAACGGAGCGAGCGGCCGCACCGTGACGGCCTGGAAGCCGGTGCCGACCCGATCACCGGCGATGAACCCGGCCTGGCGCCTGCCCACGGTGTTGTGCACCAGCAGCTTGGCGAACGCCGGCCGCCCGCGCTCGACCCGATCGGGGTACACCTCCCGCGCGACGCGCACCCGCGGCCGCCGGGAGGCGAGTGTCAGCGCGGCGGCGACCGCGCCGACGGAAGCCCCGGCCAGCGCGAGGAAAAGGGGGGAGCCCGCCCAGTGGCCGGTGCCGAAGAAGACGGCCGCGGCCCCGAGCACGAGCGCGCCCCGCTGGGTCAGCCTGATCATCGGACCCGGCTCATCCCGGGCGCCGGGACGTCGGCGAGCACCGTGTCGATGACGTCCGCCGGGCGGACCTGGTTCAGCTCGGCGTCGGAGGTCAGGATCACCCGGTGCCCGAGCACGGGGTGCGCCACCTCCTTGATGTCGTCGGGGGTGACGAACCCGCGGCCGTGGGGCGCCGCCACCGCCTGCGCCGCGCGCACCAGTGCGATGCTGCCGCGCGGGCTCGCGCCGTAGCGCAGCATCGCGTGCGAGCGGGTGGCCGCCGCCAGTTTCGCGGCGTCCTCACAGATCGAGCCCTCCACGTGCGCGGTCCGGACCTGCGCCACGGCCGCCTGCAACGCCGGGATGTCGACCACCGGCGAAAGCTCGTCCGGGCCCACGCCCGCGCAGTCGCTCATGATCACCATCACCTCGGCGGCCAGGTCCGGGTAGCCGACCTCGAGCCGCATCAGGAACCGGTCGAGCTGGGCCTCGGGCAGCCGGTAGGTGCCCTCCATCTCGATCGGGTTCTGCGTGGCCAGCACCAGGAACGGGCGGGGCACCTCGTGCCGGACGGCGTCGACGGTCACCGTCCGCTCGGCCATCACCTCGAGCAGCGCCGACTGCGTCTTCGGGGTACCGCGGTTGATCTCGTCGGCGAGCACCACGTTGGCGAAGACACCGCCGCGGTGGAACTCGAACCGCTCGGCGCGCTGGTGGTACACCGGCACCCCGGTGATGTCGCCGGGCAGCAGGTCGGGGGTGAACTGGATACGGCTCCAGCTGCCGCCGACACTGCGCGCCAGGCACCGCGCGAGCGTCGTCTTGCCGAGCCCGGGGACGTCCTCCAGCAGCAGGTGGCCCTCGGCGAGCAGCGCCGCGATCGCGAGGCGCACCACCCGCGGCTTGCCACGGACGACGGTCTGCACGTTCGCCGCGATCCGTTCGTAGACCTCGTGCGCCGGTAGCTGGTGGTTCACCGTTTCTCCCAATACAGGTCGTTTGAGCGGAGCTGGCCGTCCGTGGTGGTGACGACGAAGTAGACGGTCTGGTCCGGCACGTCGTAGTCGGTGGTGCCTTCCCTGGCGGACCCGTTCGCGTCGGTCGTGAACGACACCGAGTTGCTGAACTTGCGTCCATGGCCCGAATACGGCGTGTAGGTGTACTTCGTGTTCGGGGCGAACCCGCGGAAGGTGGCGACGATCCACGAGCAGTCCGGCGCCTTGCAGTGGTCGGTCTGCGCGTCCCCGCCCCGGCCGATCGTGATCTTCGGTGCGGGCACGGTGAGCGTCTTCGACGCTGCGGCGCCGGTCCGGCTCTGCCCGTCCGAGGTCTTCGTGACCGCTCGGACGGTGAAGGTGACCGACTTCCCGGCGCTCAGCCCGGTGAACGTCGTGCTGGTGCCGGTCACGGTCTTGTCGGCCTGGCCCGACGCGCTGACCGTGTAGTACTGCAGCGTGCCGCCGCCGAGGTCGGGCGCGCCCCAGCTGAGCGTGGCGCCACCATTTTGGGCCTTGGCGGTGAGCCCGGTCGGCGCCGAAGCCGTGCCGGCCGGGGTCACCGGCGCTGCCGAAGCACCCGGTCCGGTGCCCGCCTTGTTCACCGCGACGACGGTGAAGGTGTAGCGGACGCCGTTGGTCAGGCCGGTCACGTCGGCGCTGCGGGCGCCGCCGCCGACGGTCGTCGAGCCGCCCTGCCAGCTGACGCGGTAGGAGGTGATCGGCGCGCGGTTGTCCGTCGCAGCGCCCCAGCGCACGGTCGCGGACCCGTTGCC
>NZ_JAYMZS010000215.1:0-6341 GCF_035828755.1 Amycolatopsis sp. H20-H5
CCAGGTCCAGGCCGCCCACCAGGCTCACGAAACAAGCACCGCGCCGTCGTATGCCACGTCGGAAAGACCACCAAAACCGACACCAAGGTCACCGCCGCAACGACCCAAACAGGTTAAACAACAAGCTGAGACCTTGGCCGTGGCGGGGAAGTCGGCCACCACACCCGTCCGTCGGCAGTGGTTCACCCGCCGCGAGTCACGCGAACGCGTTCCTCAAGCGGATCGGGCCCGGCGGTCGCGGTCGGGCACTCCGTCTTGGGATACTTCCCAGCTCACAGCCGCGTGCAGGATTTGGGCCGGCAGTCAAGGGTGTGGCAGAGGCCGCTCAGGCCGGGTCGGCCGGCGCGGCAGGGTCGCGCTTCCACTTGAGCTTCACCTCGAACTGACCCTCCAGCCCGGTTTTCGCGATCACCGCGCCTGCTTCGGCAGTGAGCTTCACCCCGAACTTGATCTCGACCTCGTCGGGTTTGCGGGTCATCGACTGAAACTGGCCGAGTGCGGCCGACGCCGCGTCCCGCACGTTCGTCAGTGCTCGCTCGAACGACGCCTTCGTGTCGTCGACGAGGTCGTCCCGCCGCGATACCCGCGTCATTCCTGCCGGCGCCTCAACCTCGATGATCACCGAGCCGCCATCCTCGAGCGCGAATTTCGTCAGGTCGTCCACGCACTGCTCCTCACTATCCACAAGGGATGTTCAACCAGCCGGCGGCCGGGATGCCCTGCCGGATCTTCTCGAGCTGTTCCAGTAGCGTGTCCAGCTTGGACGGTGCGCTGAGGAACTCCAGCACCGCCCGATAGAATGCCCCGGTCATCGTCGCGGGCATCAGGTCCGAGGCGTCGAAACACAGCTGGGCGTCGGAAACCAGGCTTGTCGCCACCCGTTTGCTCACCGGGTCGCCGTAGATGCCGGTGTCCACGGCGCGGTTGGCCGAGAACGCGCTCCCGCTCCGGTTGGCTGGCCAGATGGCCTGGGCCTTCGGCGAGGCCAGGAACTTCGTCAACGCACGGGCCTGCGGGGTGTCGTGGAACATCCCGGCCAAGTCCGCCGAGACCTCCGACACCGACCGGCCGGGAAACCGGAAGAAGTCGAAATCCGCGCCCGCGCGGGGCGAGCTTCCGTCCGGCCGCTGGATCGCCTGGTAGCGGCTCATCATGAACGACGCCTGGTGTTCCAGCGCACACCCGGGCGGATTGGCGAACATC
Source organism: Amycolatopsis sp. H20-H5 (assembly GCF_035828755.1). Classification (NCBI taxonomy): domain Bacteria; kingdom Bacillati; phylum Actinomycetota; class Actinomycetes; order Pseudonocardiales; family Pseudonocardiaceae; genus Amycolatopsis; species Amycolatopsis sp. H20-H5. The sequence continues at coordinate 1,204 of NZ_JAYMZS010000215.1, forward strand.
GGCTTCGCGGAGTCGCCGAAGTCGGTGAGCAGGGCGGCCGCCGCGCCGCCGCGCACGGACTTCGGGCCGGTCACCAGGGTGCCCCAGTCCGTCCACGCTGTTCTGACCTGCGGCGAAGTCCAGGGCAGGGTCCCGGCTGAGAACCGCCGGTAGACCTCGGTACCCGCCGAGTGCAGCAGGATGTCCTCGATCCAGTCCGTACCCGGCCAGCCGGAGGTCGGGGGCGCGCCCATGCCGAGACACCATGGCGTGTCGAGGCTCGTGCCGAGTGCCACCAGCTCCGCCCAGGTGGTCGGTTTGGGGCCGCGTAGCCGCGCTGTGTTGTACCAGATCGCGCTCTTGAGGTCGGCCTTCACCGCGACGGCGTACTGCCGGTCGGTACCGACCTTCTGCAGATTCAGCCACTGCTGCCCGTACGAGTCCGCTTCCGCACCGAGGTCGAGCGGGTACAGGTCGCCCGAGCGGACGTAGGTCGCGAGCGAGCCCGGGTTCGGCAACACCGCCACGTCCGGGGCCGTCCCCCGCTGGACGTCGGAGGCGAGCACCTGGTCGAGCGCCCGGGTGCCCTGGTAGTCGACGACGATCCCGGATTCCTCGGTGAAGGCGGTCAGCACGGCTCGGAACGCCGTTTCCTCGTCGCCCGTCCACGACGCGAGCACGCTGACCTTCCCCGACCCACCCGTAGCTGAACAACCGCTCACGAGCGAGCCGGCGAGCAGCGCCACCGCGAGGAACCGCGCGAAGGTCTTCATGCCTGATATCTGTATTCGTCGATCCGCGCGTGCAGGCCGAACAGGATCAGCAGGCCGACGGCGAGCCCGGCGGCCGGAATCAGGAACTCCAGGCCGCCGGACTCCGCGGCCCCGGTCGCCGCGTCGTTGACGGCCTTCACCTCGGCGGTCAGTGTTTTCTGGTCCGGCGCCGGCGTCACATCCTGGCGGAGCCCCGCGGTGAACGTGTCCACCGTGTTGCCGCACCCCCCGTCCCGGCCGCACCGCTGCCGGACCAGGGCGGCGAGGTCGCGCTGGCCCAGCGCGTCCTCGGTCGAGATCCGGGCCTCCCAGCCACTGATCGTCACGTCGACCTGGCTGCTCACGTCTTCCAGCCGCCGATGCATGAAGAAGGTGAGCAGCATCGCGAAGCCGACCCCCACAGCCAGTGCGGTCGCACCGAGCAACGGTGCGTTGAGCACCCGGCGGAACTGCTTGCGCAGGTAGTGCTGAGTCCAGCCCAGCACCGCCAGCAGAAGCACCGGCGGCACCAGCCAGACGCCGATCCACCACGGCCCCATCCCATCCCACGAAATCTGGTCGGCCAAGGCCTGACGCTGCAACCCCTGCAAGGATTCCAGCTCCACCAGAACGCCGCCCGGAGCGTGCAGGAGCCGTGACGCGTACCAGAGGTCCGCGGCCCCCAGCACCGCCGAGTCCGCCTGCCGGAAATGCGCGTCGGCCTGCCCGACCGAGCCGGAGTACGCAGCCAGTAGCCCCTCGACGACCTGCAGGCTGCTGGTCCCGGCGTCCCCAGCCTGGTTTAACTCGGCGACCCTGGCGAGGCTTTGGCTCGCCTGCGTTATCGCGTTGGCGTACTCCTGCCCCGGCCCGGCGAGGGTCGCCTCGCCCGACCGGAAGCTGGTGATCGCTGCCCGGTCGGCCGCGACCAGCGCCGACCTGGCCGCGGCCACCTCCAGGATCGCCTGCGCGGTGCGGTCGCGAACCGTGCCGGCGGTGGTCCACACGCTGACGAAAATCCACAGCGAGGACGCCAGCACGACGCCCGTGAGCACCAGCAGCCCGGCCCGGAACCGGACCAGGCTCAGCCGGGTGGTGGTCTCGGTCGCCGTCACGACACCGACCTGGCGAACTCCGCGCGGCAGCCGACGCAGAACCGGGCACCCCCGGGCGACAGCGTGTCACAGGCCGCACAGGTCCGCGGTGGCAAGTCGGCCTCCGCCCCGCCAGATGACGGCGGCTCGCCGTCGCCGGTCACCGAGAGCCGGGAGTACGGCGCGACGAGCAGGTGCAGTACCTCGCTCCGGGGCACTTTCGTGCGCAGCCGCACCTCGCCCGTGCTCGCGTCGACAACGTCGACCACCCGGTTGAGCCGCGTGAGGATGTCGTCGTTCTTCCGTGCGGTCGCGAGCTTCACGGCGAGCCCCCACTGACGCCGCGCGCCTTCGCCGTTTCCGGCCGCGAACGCTTCGCCGCCCGCGGTCAGCGCCTCCCCGAGCTCGGCCTGGATGGTGTACTGCAGGACCTTCGGATCGACGAGCGTCGGGGGTACCTGGTCGTGGGTCCACCGGCCGAGCACCCCGGAGGGCGACTCCGGCACCCGCGCACCCGCCATCGGGGCCAGCTCCACCCAGCCCAGCTGCCGGTCCTGGCCGTAGCTCGGTTCGACGTCGGCGGTGAGGTCGAAACAGAGGTGGTAGTCCCGCGACTCGGCGCCGGAGAACGAACCGAGCAGGAGTTCCTGCTCGTGGTCCCCGGCCGGGCGCAGCCGATCGGTGAGGTCGTACTCGTTGGGGTGCACCACCTTCACGAACCGCAGCGTGCTGAACGGCATGGTGCCGACCCGCAGGCGGACCTCGGGGAGCAGCTTGGTCATCGCCGCGTCGATCAGGGCCCGGAAGTCGACGGCGAGCTGCCCGTCCTTGACCGCGGAGTCGACGTTGCCCCGCAGCACCTTGACGATCAGCGCGAGTTCGTCCGGCTCCCAGCCGTCCCCGATCCCGCGAGCGTCGCAGACGAAACGCCCTTCGCACGCGTTCAGTTCGCTCACGAGTTCCTCGCGCGTCTGGTGTTCGTTTCGGCCGTCGGTCAGCAAGACAACGTGCCGGATCTCGGCGCTGCTGGTGTCGAACAGCTCGCGTGCCTTCGCCAGCCAGGACCCGAGGGCGGTCCCGCCCACCGCCGACAGGTGCCTGATCGCCGACCCAGCTTCGGCACGTGTCCGGTCCGAAGCCGTGACCAGCGTGTTTTCGGCGGGATACACCAGTTCTGCCTGGTGGGTTCCCCGGACGATCGCGAACAGCACCCCGTCCGGCAGGGCGTCGACGGCGGCGATGGCTGCCCGGCGCGCCTCCGCGATCTTGGTCGCCGGCGACCGCATCGACGTGGAACAGTCGACGAGCAGCACCTCCGCGGCGACACCGTCCGACCGCTCCCGGCCACCGGCGGAGGTCACCTTGACGATCGCGTTCATCGTCCGGTCGCCTTCCGCGAGGAACTTGTTCTGGAACACCTGGAGACCGAGCCCGGGTTCGCCGCTCATCGCTGGAACTCCTTTCACACCAAGGTCACCGGCCGTACGCTGTTCGCGAGATCGATCAGCACGTCGTGGTGCTCGGCGCTCGGCGCCCGTGGCGCGAGATGGCGGTAGGACTCGTCGAGCAGCTTGCGCAGGTGCGCCTCGGTCGGGTTCTTCCCCAGGACCTCGCCCTCGGTGACGGGCGCCGTGCCCCCGGCGTCGACGACGTCCAGCGCGGTTTTCCGCAGCACGGTGACCAGCCGATCCCCGAGGTCCTCCTCGACGTCCAGTGCGGAGAGCCGCACCACGGCCTCTCCGAGGTCCGTGCCCGCGAGCACCCGCACCCCGGCGATCCGCGCGGCCTCGTCGTAACGCGAAAACTCGGGAACCTGGTCCAGCACCGCCACCGCACGCGCGGGCTCCTGCCGCGACAGGTGGATCCGTGCGAGCCCGAAGGCAGCGTTGACCTGGGAACTGTCACAGACCCACAGCGCGTCGAAGTGCCGCTCGGCCCCGGCCCGGTTCTGCTGCAGCTCAAGGCACAGACCGAGGGCGAGCTTCGGCGTCTCCTCGCCGGGGATGTCGCGGTACACGGCGTCGAAGGCTTTGTGCGCCGCCGCAACGTCGTCACTCACGAGCGCGAGCAGACCTCGATGCCAGTACACGCGCCAATCGTGCGGAGCGCGCTTCGCCAGCAGCTTCACCGCAGCCGACAGGGCCGTCGTCGCCTCGGCGAGTTTTCCCAGCTCCAGCCAAGCGCGGCACTTGCGGAACTCCACCTCGACCGACACGCCCGCGCTGTCGAGCTTCTTCAGCAACCTGGCCGCGTCCGGCGCGCGGACCGTGCGCAGGTAGTCGACTAGGCCGTCGTCAGGATCCTCTCGCGGAATGGGCAGGCCGAGCGCGATGTCGTGGGCGGACGGGGTCGCGCCGAGCGGGGCGGCGAGGCCGGTGGTCCAGTGCTCGAGCGGCGGGGCCTGGCCGAGCCCGGCGTCCAGCAGGACGGCGGACTCGGTGAACAACGTCGAGATCGTCGGGCGGGAACCCCTGTCGCGCAGGGAAAGGATCTCGTTGAGCACCCCGTCGAGCTGGACGAGCATCTCTTGAGCGGTCGCGAACCGCTGGTCGAACGGCGCGACCGCGCGGTCCAGCACGTGCTTGAACGACTCGACCCCGAAACCGACGCCGCCCGATTCGGCGTTCAGCCACTGGCCGTCGCTGGCCAGGAACAGTTCCCGCAACGTGCGGCCGACGGTGTGGATGTCGGAACGCACGGTCAGGCCGTATGTCTTCTTCTCCTGCTCGCCCACCTCGTAGCCGACGGTGCCGACACGGGGACTGTCGTGGTCGCCGAGCTTGCGGATCGCGCCGAAGTCGATCAGCTTGATCCGCTTCTCGCCGTGGATCACGTTGTCCGGCTTCATGTCGCAGTACAGCAACTGCTGGCCGTGCAGGTAGTCGAGGGCGGTGAGGATTTCCCGGCCGTAGGCGACGACGTGCTCGACGAGCAGCCGTCCCTCCGGCGACTCGTCGTTCGTGCGGTTGCGGTTTTTCACCTCGCGCAGAGAGAGGCCGTCGACGAAATCCATCACGATGTACCGGGCAGCGCTCGCGCCTTCGCTCTCGCCGTAGCGGTCCGGGTGGGTGACGACGTCGAAGATGCGGACGATGTTCGGGTGCTCCAGCGAGGTGAGGACCTGGCTTTCGCTTTCCGCGATCCGGACCGCGGCGGTGTTGTTGGTGTTGATGAGCCCCTTGAGCGCGACGTGCCCGCCCAACCGGCGATCGGTGGCGAGGTAGACGAAGCCGAGGCCGCCGCGCGCGAAGCAGCCGAGGACGTCGTAACGGCCGTCCACGACGTCACCGGCCTCGAGCTTCGCGGAGAAGGA
>NZ_JAYMZS010000215.1:6351-7293 GCF_035828755.1 Amycolatopsis sp. H20-H5
ACGTGCCGCAGGCTGAGCAATAGCCTTGGGTCGGTGCGGGCCCGCCACCGGCCGATCGGCCGACGGCCGTCCGGCAGTCGGTCCGGCCGCAGTACCGTTCGTCCTCGGGCACCAGGGGGTCGACGACGATGCGGCTGGTGAGATCCGGCAGCTCGACCTGTGGCAAGGGAACGTGGTCGCCGCCGGTGCCGTGCCCCGCGGTCTGCTGTGCTCGCGTGACCATGGTGTTCGTGGTCCGCGTCGGGCGTGCGGCGGGCTCGGGTGCCGGGAGCTCTTCCGGCATTTCCGGATTTTCCGGCGGCAGGCCGCACTTGAGGCAATAGTTCGTCCGGCCGATGGTCCCGCCGCACGTTCCCCTGACGCAGTCGGTCATCCCGGTTCCGTCCCCTCGATCCGCTTCCGCACGGCACGCGCATAGTGCTCGACCGCGTACGTGGCCGCCGAAACGTCGCAGGGCCCTTCGAACAGCAGCTTCCACGCGTGCGCGTACGCGTTGTCGAGCTCGGGGTCCTCGACGATGCCGTGGTGGACGGCCATCTCGCCGTACGCCTCCAGTCGCGCCCGAAGCTCGGCGCGGCGAGCCATCCGCTGGTCGAGGACGCCGCGTCGGCCGCGGCCGCGATCCAGCGCACGGGCCACCGCGTGCTCGCAGCTGGACAGATGGCGTTTCACCCATTCGGGGTCACCGTCCGACTGGGCAGACCGCAGCTGCGCGAGCGCACTACGCAGGCGACGGGCTCGGGGTGGCAGTTCGGCGATGTCGGCGAAGCGCTGGGTGACGTGGAGATGGCGCTGCTCGATCTCCACGAGCTCCGCGAGGTTCGACGCGAGCACGCCGATCCTGCCGTCGAGGTCGTCCTCGCCGGGCAGCCGTGCGCCGGCCCCCGACCGGATGACGCTCACCCCTGGCGAGGTCTCCCGGCGAAACGCCAGGACCAGGCG
>NZ_JAYMZS010000216.1:0-7145 GCF_035828755.1 Amycolatopsis sp. H20-H5
CCCTACCTGATCCCCGCCGTGCGCATACTGGAGTCCGGCGTCGCCTCCGCCGCCGACATCAACCGCGCCATGGTCCTCGGCTGCGGCCACCCGCTCGGGCCCCTGGGCCTCATTGACCTGATCGGCCTGGACATCATCGCCTCGGTCGGCCAGTCGACGTACGAGGAGCTCAAGGACCCCTAGTACGCGGCCCCCCACCCTGCTGCCGCGCATGATCGAGGGCGGCTTCCTGCGCCGCAAAAGCGGCCAGGGCTTCCACGACTACTCCCCCGCCGCCCCTCGAAACGCCACGGCTGCCACTGCACCCCGGTCGGCTGAACACCCGGTCACAATGCGCTCGGCCAGCGCTTCCCACCCGAGCAACACAAGTGCCGTAGCTCTACTAAGCGGAGGCCTCGCGGTGAGCCGGGCGCGGGAGGGCCGGTTGGGGCCCGAGTCGGGACAGCAACTGCACCCGTGAGCTGACGCCCAGTTTGCGGTAGATCCGGGTCAGGTGCTGCTCGACCGTGCTGGTGGTGACGTAGAGCCTGCCGGCGATCTCCCGGTTGGTCAGGCCCTTTGCCGCGAAATCGGCGACCCTCCGCTCCGCAGCGCTGAGCATGAGCAGGTCGACTTCCGTCTCCTCCGGCACGTCCGGCGCGCCGACCCGCCGAGCGGGCTGGTCCGCGAAGAACGCCTGCCTGATGCTGTTGGCCTTGCGTGCCACTGACCGCGCCCGGCCGGCCTCACCGAGTTGGGTGTACGCATCGTGCAGGGCGGCGAGCGCACCCGCCAACTCGAACTTGTCCCCGCTTCGGTGCAGGACATCCACAGCCTCGCGCAGCACCGGTGGCCGGAAGCGCAGTTCGAGGGTCGCCGCCAGCAGCCGCAAGGTGCGGCCGCGCACCCGCAAGTGGCCCTGGCCGATCCGGCGTAGCTGCTCGCGCGCATAGCGTGCGGCCACCTCGCGGTCCCCGAGCTGCAGGTGAGCGGCGGCCATCTCCGTGCGCCACGGCAACGCCCCGGTCCGCGCCATCCCCCACTGGTCGAGCAGGTCACCGACGGCCTGGAAATCGTCGAGAGCCACCTGCGCGAGCCCGCGCTCAACGTAGTGACGGCCGCGCGCCAACAGATAGAACAAGCCGAACGGCGTCTCGAACATCACGTCCGGCACTCGCAGAGCGAGCGTGCGCGCCGCTTCATCGTGTTTGCCCTGCAGCGTTTGCGCCGTCAGCAGGGTGCTCAACGGCACACCGGCCAGCACGCCCCAGTCGGCGACCGGGATGAGTTCGAGCGCGGCGGCTGCCCGGGTGGCCGCCACGGTGATCGAGCCCCTGCGCAAGGCAATGCCCGCGCCGATCGCGCAGAACAGCGCGTGCCAGGTGGGCGCCTGGAGGTCGAAGCAGGCCCGCACCAGTTCCTGGCACCGCCTTTCCGCCTCCTCCAATCGCTCGGCGTGAACCATCCTGCGCAACGCGAGGATGAGCGGCAGCAGATTGATTTCGGTCAGCGGCTGCTGCCACAGCGCGTCGTCCACATGGACCAAGCCCTCCGCAGTCGCCTCCTGATGATGGGTGCTCTGGAAGTGTTCGAGCAATCGGTAGCCGATAGCGCCCGGATACATGATCGGCGCGCCGTTTGTCTTACTCTCGCCGGTCGCTCGCCGGACGACGCCCGGATACATGTAGGCCAGCCACTTCTGCATCATGTCGAACCCCCATGAAGGCCGGGAGTCCGGCGGCGCGTCGGCCGCTAGCCGGGACAGCGCGGAGCAAGCATCGGCCACCCGCCCCTGGACCAGCATGATGATGATCGGCATCGTCGCGTGCCGGTCCCGAAGCTGACCGCTCAGCATCGCGTCGGTCAGCTCGGACAGATGGCCGACCGCGGCTCTCAGGTCGCCCCGCCATTCCGCCCGCAGCAGCAGGGCCACAATGTCCACCCGACGCTGGACATCGGTGTCTACCTGGTATGCCAGCCGCAGCAGCTCTGTGGCCCGCCGCGGGTAGCCCTCCTCCAGCGCCTGCTGCGCCCCCTCGACCAGATTCGTTACGGCCGACGGGTCGTCGAGACGACCCGAGGCGACTAGGTGCTCCGCGATGATCAAGGAGTCCGCACCGTGGGCCTTGAGTTGATTCGCCGCGCGCCAATGCAGCTCGGATCGACAATCGTCCGAGAAGGCGTTCAGCACAGCGCCGGCGATGACCGGGTGCCGCATCCGACCGGATTCCACCAGACCGATCTGGGTCAGCACCTGCATCGCTGCGGTGACCCGGTCTGGCGCGACGTCGACGAGCCGGCCGAGCAATGCGAACCGCGACGGTTCGCCGATGACCGAGACCGCACCCGCGACCCGCAGCGTCACCGGATCGCACCGGCGCAGGACGTGCAGAACTGCCCGCTCGACCTCGGCCCCTGTGTCCAGCTCGGCTGGCGTGCCGTCGCCGCCGGTGACAGCCCAGCCATCCTTCAGCAACGCGTGCAGGAGCAACGGATTGCCACCGGTGAGCTGGTGCGCTTTCGCGGCTAGTTGCGTCGCAACAGACTCGGGGAGTCGCTCGGCCATGAGCTCGGCGACGCCGCTCGGCGAAAGCGGAGTCAGCTGCAGCCGCCGGCAGTAGGCCTGCTGGCAGAGCTCGGTGTGGAGCAGCCAGGCGTCGCTGTGGAGCAGCCAGGCGTCACTCAGGGACATCTGGATATCCTCGCGCCAGCCGAGGACGATCAGGATTCGGGCGAGCCCGGCACGGCGGATCAGATAGCTGAGCCAGTCCTGGGAGAAAGCGTCGAGGTACTGCGTGTCGTCAATGGCGATCACCACTGGGCTCTCGCCGGCCAGCTCCAGCACCGCTGTCGCCAGCCCGTCCAGCACCAGAGAGCGACTCACCCCGTCGGATGCCGCATCGGCAAGCAGCTGGTGGTCGAGTAGACCACCGACGATCATCGCCGTATCGCGGTCAAAGATCTCACCGGCAAGCAATTGGCGCACGACGCCCAGGGAGAGCGAGCATTCGGTCAGCGCCCCATTGGCACGGAGCAGCCGCGCTCCGGCGCCGCGGGCCCGGTCGCCGAACTGGTCGATCAGCGCCGTCTTGCCACTCCCGACAACCCCCTGGAGCACGACAACGCGTACGCCCTCGGTGGCGGACTCGGCAAAAGCTGCAGTCAACTCAGCGAGTTCAGAATCTCGCTCGATCATGCAAGATCTCCCCATCTACAGTTGACGGCGAATTCAGGCGATCGAAGCATCTGACTCGAGGAGCTTGGCGAGTACTTCGGACGGCTTCTCTTAGCTATGGATCGTAGGGCATCGGTCGTTGGATGTCGCATTGTGAGAGTTGTCATGCCCGGGAGACCACGGTTATACTACGCATTAGCACGTCCGGAGTTAGGCGCGTCCGCGAGGAAAGGCAAATGACCGGTCCGAGCACCCTTCGCGGTGAAAGTCATGGAATGCGTCTAAAACTGTCTCGTGGTGGGCGACAATCGACGCAACATAATTCTTTCACAACAACGGTTTTCCGGTGACAGAATTCATCGCTTGCGGCGCAACCCCCCGCTGGCTGTCCCTCAAAGACCGGGCTTTCCAATGACCAGGAGCCCAGGGGAACCCGCGCGGGAGGTGATTTTCAGCTGGCTTCACAACGCCATGGCTACGCTCTCCTTCATCTGGAACGCCACCGTACCTGATCAATCAGGACGCTACCACGAGAGCGTGTCCTTGTGCAGCTGTGACGTTGTCGACCTGGTGCGTTAGGCGCGCGGGCCCAGCAAAGTCGGACATTCGCGACTTTCTCAGTCGGGTCGATCATCTTACGATGTTGCTGGTCAACGACGTAGACGACTTTTGGGGAACGTCACTGTTCCCAACCCTTGTGCATCGCCGGGCCTCCTCTCGATGCCGCGCCCACAGGCCACTGGCCGGCTACGCAGACGGTGAAGTGGGGTTCGAGTCGACACTGGCCAATGCTGACACGCTCACCTGGGGCCAGTCACGCTGCGCCGCCGGCCTGGTGGGTCGCACGGTCTGCGCGCAGCCAGGAAAAGGCAGGCGGCGCGGGCGCAACCACAGCCTGTTAGCGATCTGAAGATCCGAAACATTTTCATGGTCGACTTCGCGCTTGCCTTCTGGCATCTTGTGCTACACAATGGCAGCGACTAGCGAGAATCATGTGGCATCGGCCACAGGAAAGCGCACGAGATGAGGTCGGCTTCGATAACGTGATGACTTAGCCTGGTTGCTGTTGACCTTCAAGCCATGCGCAGCCGCGTGCGGCGGCTAATCAAGTTTCTCCGTTTGTAAAACCGATAATATGGACAATCCGCCTGATTCAGAAATCGCATTGGGACGAAGGCTTTCGGGCTGCACGGTGGTCCACTAATCCGCGCCCACGCGAATTATTCTGCTGGGCCGCTCTGCTTTTGGGCAATGCGAAGCCCTCGCCGCTGAGCTGGGTCCGCTCGGGATCCAGAGCATGGTCGTCGAGCCCGGGGCGTTGCGTACCGACCTCTTCGACGCCAGCTCCCTGTCGGTCGCCGGGGCGCGGCTGGCGGCCTACGACGGCACCCCCGCCCACCACGTGCTCGACGGGATCGACGCGGCCAATCACGCCCAGCCCGGGGATCCGGTCAAGGGCGCGGCGCTGATCGTCGAGGTGACCGACGGCGAGACGCTGCCCTCGCACCTGCTGGTGGGCAGCGACGCTTACGAGCGTCTCGAGGTCAAGAACGCGATGGTCGCGGAGCACATCGCCCCCTGGCGCAGCAGGGCGCTGGCCACCGCGCACCGCGACTGAGCCTGCCCGTTTCGCATCGCGCGGCAGGGCCGGGCCCTGCCTCCGGGGGCGAGGACGTCGCGGAGCCATCGCGTTCATCGCTGCGCCACATACCAACGTCGAGACCACGATCCTGCCCACTGCCCAGACAGTCTGAACGGGCATGACGGTCGGCGGCCGTCGCGCACAGGGACACCGAGGAACCGGAAGGACGACCACTGATGGCCCGCACCCGCGGAGCCGACGAGCTCGCCGAGTTCCTCCGAGCCGCCCGCGAGCGCGTCGATCCGGCGCTCGTGACGGCATCGACAACGCTGCCCCACGGCGCCCGGTCCGCGGACTGCACCGCGACGAGCTCGCCCGGCCCGCCAGCGTAAGCATCGACTAGTACACGCGCTTCGAGCAGGGACGCGGCCGGAGGTCCGCGCGGTCGAGCGCGCCCGTGGGGGTCAGGAGGCGCCGTCACGTTTCATGCGTGCCCCTGAAGGCCACCATGACAGCGTTAAACGCCGTGAAGGCTCCCATCAGGGCACACGGCAAGCCTGGGGTGACGACTGAAGGGGACTTTCCCTCGACTCAACCTTGCAAAAGTCCCCTTCACCAGAACAGACATCGCGGACTGGGCTGATTCCGGAGAGTTCCCGGTCGAGTTCATGTGCCGTGAACTGGACGTGTCCCGCTCAGGGTTTACGCATGGCGCGGACGCGGTCCAGCGACAACATGGCGCGGGTCGATGAGCCGATCACCCGAGGAAGATGCCACCCAGATTGCGGGCTTTGCTGGCCGGTTCATATCTCCGGTGGTGCCCTGGTCGGTGATGCCGTGCCCGGCGTTACACGCAGCGAGATGCATCGCGGCCCCGCGGCGCATCCCATACGTTTTGAGGTGGTGCCGCAGCGTCGTCATTGGGCAGGTCGAGCAGGTCAGTGCCGTCTTGCCAGCGGTTCCAGTGATGTCCGCATAGGCCACGCCACATCACGGTGCCGACGCAGGCATAGCGTCGGCATTGTCCGATTTCGTTGTCGATGCTGTCCATCTGGATCCTCCTTCACCGCCACCTCGACGGTACCTTTCGACATGAGTTCACCTGGGTGGGCCAGCTGCAGTGAGGTCCTCGAAGCCGAAGTACACGGTGCCCTGATCGGAGCCGACCGGTGGTGTAGCGCTGCTGGGCTCGCCGTCGGATATCGCTCGTTGTGCGCATCCACAGCACGACGTCCAGGCAGCGCAGCAGGCTGATGTCATCACTACCGCCGGCCTCGGTACGGAGGTCCAGCAGGGCGGTCGCGCGTTGAGGATCGTTTGCGAACCACGTCCACAGGCAGGCCCAGATACTGTCCGGGCGACCCAGGTGCGCAGCGACTTGCGAATCGTAAACGGGGAGCAGGTGGGGCCGTTTACGGGCCAGCAGCTTGTTCGCGGTCACTGGACGGTGTTTGCCGCCGGACCGGCAGAGCAACCTCCAGAGTTCGTGGGCCGGTGACTCGGGTGTGTAGGTGGCCAAGGGTGACTCGTACATAGGCACGTCAAGCGGGAGTTGACGTAGCAGCGTGGCGATCTCCTCGGCGTGCGTGACCGTGGTGGCCACGGCGACTCCGTCGGTGATGCTCAGGAAGCTGAGCGACAAGACGTCAGCGGCGGTCACCTGGTCGCGAACGGCCGTCCGATCTCCGCTGCCATCGAACCGCTCGAAGCTGCGGCCGGTGTACAACCCGCCAAGTTCGGGATCCTGATTGAAGTAGACGCGGAGCGTCGCGAGGGCGTCAATGTGGTCGGCTCCGAGCACCACCTGGTCGAGAAGGCCATGCTGCGACTTGTAGATGCAGGCACGCGGAACGGACACTGCGTCGATGGGCATGGTTTCACCTTCGATCCTCAAGCCGACCCTGCCGAGCCTTCGTACTGAGTCGCCGCGGTTCGACCAGCCGTTACCATGAAGAGAGGACTGAGACATGACCGTCGCCATGCTGATCCGCCCAGTGCAGTCAACCGCGCCACGCGGCTGCGCCGCACGTGATCGCGGCCAAGGCGCGGACTCCTGAGAGTTGCAAGCTGTCCGTGTCGCGCACCGGACGAGACCGTGACACTTTGCATACTGCACCAGGCAGTGACAGTCGCTTGCCCGTACACAGCCTTGACTGGGTTACCGTACGTCCCCCGCTAGTTCCGGCAAAAACCATGCCGTCCGCGACGTCCGGTGCCGGGGGATGCGCCCCTCGTAGTGCGGTCGCGTTCAAGCGCCGCAGCGCGCGATTGCGCTATTTCTTTTGGGTGTGGTTCGTTTTGAGGGAGGGGCTCACCCAGCGAGGATGTAGTCGTTTTGCTGGTGGGTGTAGCGGGTTTCGTGGCGGCGATAATGTTCTTTGAGCAGGTGGTAGGCCCAGTACTCCTCAA
>NZ_JAYMZS010000217.1:0-7135 GCF_035828755.1 Amycolatopsis sp. H20-H5
CGACAGCAGCCGTGACCTGCCCGTCACTAGCTGGAAAAAACGTGACACCACACGTTTTGCGCCATACCACCGCGATGCGACTGCTCCACTCCGGCGTCGACATCACCGTCATCGCACTCTGGCTCGGCCACGAAAACACAGCCACCACACAGATTTATCTGCAAGCGGACCTTGAACTCAAACAACGCGCGCTGGACAGAACCGCAGCCCGGACCAGCGCACCAGGCCGCTACACGCCACCTGACGAGCTCCTCACGTTCCTCGAAAGTCTTTGATTATGCCGACATCTCCAGCACGATCCCCACCACAGGCAACGATTTCCGACGAAACCTCGGCATAACCGCGATGTCGGGGTAATGAACGATGCACGTTTGCACGATCGTCTGCGGCCACACCTGGGCCACCGCATCAGGGAGGCCCTTCAGCCCGTCACACACCACAATGCAGCAGTCGGTGGTGCCCCGGTTCCTGATCTCTCGGTCAGCACCCGCAACCAGTACTTCGCGCCCTCCCCGTAGCCGTGTTCGCCGGCCCAGAGCCCGAGGATGTCCCGCGTGCCCTCGACGGTGACGGCCAGGGCGACGTAGATCGGCCGGTTCGCGACGTTCCCGTCCCGGATCTTGACGTTGATACAGTCAATGAAGATCACCGGACAGATCGGGTCCAGCGGCCGGCTCTGCCACTCGCCCATGCCGTCCATCACCCGGTCGGTGATCGTGGAGATGGTCTGCTTCGACACCTCCGCGCCGTAGATCTCGGCCAGGTGCGCAGAGATCTCGCCGTGCGTCACACCCTTGGCGGACAACGAAATCACCAAGTCGTCCACACCGGTCAAACGTCGTTGCCGCTTCGCCACGATCTTCGGCTCGAAGGAGGACTCCCGATCCCGCGGCACGCCGATCTCCACCGGCCCGGCCTCGGTCAGCAACGTCTTGGACCGCTTCCCGTTGCGGGAGTTCCCACCGTTACGCCCAGCTGGCTCATGCTTGCCGTACCCGAGATGGTCGTCCATCTCACCTTCGAGCGCGGACTCCACCACCACCTTGGTCAGCCGCTGCAGCAGCCCACCCTCACCGGTCAGCTGCAGACCCTCCGACCGGGCCCGCGCAGTCAGCTCCCGAACCAGCTGCTCGTCCACAGCACCGGTCATCTCGCCCGACACACCCTGCGTCACTTCAGTCACTGGCGTCTCCTACTCCTCAGGAGTTACACCCTTATTTGTACAGTCCCAGCGTGTCTCCCAAATATCTGCGTCCTGATCAGCGAGGATCGGTTGGTGACGCGGGTGGGTGTGATTTCTGATGAGTTCTGGGCGGTTGTCGAATTGGTGATGCCCTCGGATGAGGGTAAGCGGGGCAACAGGTTCAGTGATCATCGGTTGATGCTGGAGGGGATCGCGTGGCGGTTCCGCACGGGTTGTCCGTGGCGGAACCTGCCCACCGATTTCGGGCCGTGGCAGACGGTGTGGAAACGGCATCACCGGTGGTCCTTGGACGGCACCTATGACGACATGTTCGCCCAGGTCGCCGCCGTGTTCGGGGTCGACACCGACATGGCCGAGAACGTCGAGAAGCTGTTGTCGGTGGATTCGACGAGCGCGCGGGCGCATCAGCATTCCGCGGGCGCACGGTCCGACACGCTGGCCACAGGGGGCTCTGGCGAGTTACAAGAAAGCCGCCGATGAGCCGTTCGACCACGCGATCGGCCGTTCACGGGGCGGGCTGACCACGAAGATCCACGCTCTGACCGACCAGCGGGAGGCCCCGGTCGGGATCCGGTTGACCGCAGGCCAAGCCGGTGACAACCCCCAGCTGGTGCCGTTGCTCGACGACTACGCCGAGAGGCGTCGGGCCGTGGGCGAGCCCGGCCGCGACTTCCGGCTGCTCGGCGACAAGGCGTACTCGCATCCGAGCACGCGAACCACCTTGCGGGCCAAGAAGATCAAGCACACCATCCCCGAGCGCACAGACCAGATCGCCCGACGGAAGGCCACAGGATCGGCCGGCGGCCGGCCACCCGCGTTCGACCCCGCGCTTTACGGCCTGCGCAACACCGTCGAACGCGGCTTCAACCGACTCAAACAATGGCGCGGCATCGCAACCCGCTACGACAAATACGCGCTCACCTACCTCGGCGGTGTCCTCCTCGCCTGCGCCGTCATCCACACCCGAACAGGAACCAACAAATCGGGAGACACGCCCTAGGCTGACAGGCAAACCACAACCGACTCCAATTCCATCATCCCGACCTCCTCTCGCGCCGTCGAGCGACGAGAACGGGAACCCCCGCACAGTGGCGGCGGTGGCCGCTCAGCAATCCCTTATGACATAATTTCGTCATGAATTTTGTCTTCGTTCCGGGCGTCAACCACGGCGGATGGTGCTGGCATCCCGTGGGACAACGGGTGCGCGCCGCCGGTCACGCCGTATACGCCCTGACGCTTCCAGGTTTGGCGATGGGCGACGATCCCT
Organism: Amycolatopsis sp. H20-H5; assembly: GCF_035828755.1. NCBI lineage: Bacteria > Bacillati > Actinomycetota > Actinomycetes > Pseudonocardiales > Pseudonocardiaceae > Amycolatopsis > Amycolatopsis sp. H20-H5. The sequence continues at coordinate 2,472 of NZ_JAYMZS010000217.1, forward strand.
CCGGGCTGCGCCTGACCGACGCGGTCGACCACATCGTGGGCGAGGTGGAACGGCGTGATCTCCACGATGTTGTGCTGGTCGGCCATAGCTTCGCCGGCATCCCGATCAGTGGTGCTGCGCCCCGGATCTTGGGCCGCTTAGCGCACGTCGCCTTCCTGAGTGCGTTCATCCCCCGCCGTGGCGAGTCCATGGCCGCGGCTCTGGGGCCGGACACGGCCGCATGGATGCAGTCCATGGTGCACGCGTCGCCGGACGACACCATCGACATCGACTTCGAGACCTTCAGTACCCGCCTCATGCAGGACGAGCCGGTGGAGCTGCAGAAACTCGTGTTCGATCAGCTGACCCCCCAGCCGGGTGGTTACGTGCTCGACTCGTTGGATGTCGATGGCCTGGACACACTGGGCGTACCGATGGCCTACCTGCTTGCCGAGCGGGACATCGCCCTTGCCGCCTCCGGCATCGAACTGGCCGGCCGCCTCGGACTGGAACCGATCATGGTGCCCGGTACTCACGAAGCGATGCTGACCCACCCGGATGACGTGGCCAAGGCCCTCCTGACCAGCACTGGAGGATGACGAGCTGACTTTGTATCCGCCCTGCGCCCAGTGGCTAGGAGGTCGGTTTGGGACGTTCGTCGGGCGTCAGACAGCCAGTCCGCCCAGTGTTGTGGAACACGAGCACGGAAGTCAGTATGCCGAACATGAGTTCGATGCCCTCGGGTCTGCGAGGCTGGCGGCGGATCGACCCGCCACGGCCGGTGTGGGTGAACGTGCCGCGCCTGTTTCCGGTGCACCCGCACCACCTGTACACGTCGACACCGCACGGCACCCGAGCCCGTATGATCATCCGCGCCGGGTGAGCGCCGGACGTGGTCAGCTTGGCCAAGAACTCACGATCGACAGCCGACAAACCGATCGTGAACACCTTCGGACGAGGCATCGTGAGGACATCCTCTCAGCAGAAATCGTGCACTGCCAAGAACTCCTACACCAAATACATCCAGACTTAGCGGCGACACGCTACTAGGGCGTGTCCCCGACTGGTCGAACGGATGACGTGGTCAGGGCGTGGCGGGTCCGGGTAAGGGCCACCAGAATGACGACCGTCAGGCGCAACAGCGGTCGATCTGCGTCGCGGTGTCGGTTTGGCCGGTGACGGAGTCAGGCCGGCAGCAGGTGGTTGGGGTAACGCCAAAGTATCCGATCTAGAGGTCATACCCCGACCATCGATTCCGACCGCAGGGGCGGTAGTCCCAGTCGATTACCGACGTCGCGGTCACCGATCGAGATGGGCGCGCAGCCGGGCCACCAGCTCCTTCTGGGGCATCGCGTCGGAAAAGTGCGCTTTGTACTCCCCCGCGGGGGAGACCAGGTAGGTGATCGCTGTGTGCGGCACGGAATATCCGTCCGGAGCGGCGGAATCGTCCTCGCGTCGCGCGAACACTCGGAACGCCGCCTTGACCGCCTCGATGGCCTCCGCCGATCCCGTCAACCCGGTGAAATGCGGATATTCACGCAGGAACTCCCTCATCACGGTGGGAGTGTCACGGTCGGGGTCGACGGTGATGTACAGCGGGCTGATCGTTCCGGTCGGTTCGGCGAGGTCGTCGAGGGTCGCGGACAGCCGCCGCAGCGCCCTCGGGCAGACCGCTCCGCAGTGGGTGAACCCGAAAAACACCAGCTGCCAGCGGCCTCGGTAGCTGCGTTCGGTCACCGGACGGCCGTGGTGGTCGACGAGGGAGTACGCCGGGGTCGTCGGTGCGCTCATCGGTCCTGCCTGAACGTGATCAGCCGGGCGTCATCGTGGCACCGCAGCACCACGTCGTCGCCGCGCACCCGGAGAGCTTCCGTCGGCGCGGCCGGCTCCGGCACAGCCTCGGCGCCGTCGATACGAGCGATCGGCTGCCCGTCGGCGCTGACCGTCCACCGTCCCCGGCCAGCGACCCGGGAGATCGTGACGGTGCCGTCGCCAGGTAGGTCCGGCACCCGCCGGAGCCGCGTCTGCAGTACTCCGTCGACAACCTCGGCTCGGCTGACCTCGACATTCCGATCGACAGCGGTCAGCGCAGGCTCATCGAAACGGACCGGCGACCACGGCCGGTCGTACAGTCCCTGCAGGCCGTCTGCACGTTGAGTCGTGCGTAGCCCAGTAGCACGTTGCCGCTCATCGGCTCGATCTCGACGCGGTTTCCGCGTTCGTCGGTCAGAGTGTCGTTGCGCGGATAGTACAGGCCACCGTCACGCCAGGCCGGATTCATGAACCGGTCCGCGTGCTCGAGTAGTCCTCGCACGGTGTCCTCGTCTCCCATTTCCGAGGCCCAGGCCGCGACCCAGCCGTAGTCGACGACATCCACGACCACCCGTTGTCCCATGACCTCCCGTGCCGGGGCCGGTGCCACGGACAGCGTTCCGTCCGGTCCAGTGCGGAGGAACTCCTTGACCTGGCGTGGGTAGTTGGTTCGTACGAACTCGCCGTTCCACATGTTCATCAGCGCACCGCACCAGGCGTCCACCCAGGGCACGCGCAGCGCGTTGGGCTGCACTCTTTTCGAGTCTTCGAGCAGCATCATGTTGTAATGCCCGGCCTCGTCGAGGCGGCCGAACTCGGCCCACGCGCGCTCATAGCCGGCAACGACTTCCTCGGCGCGGTGTCCACCGGTGAGGAAGTCGTGCAGCCGAAAGCCGAGAATCGCCGGCTGGTTGCAGATCTGGAAGATGCAGTTGGGTTCGCAGGCCACACCGAGGTAACCGCTGCGCACCATCTGCCAGTAGATGTGCTCGTTGAGTGATTCCCGGTCATAGCTGAACCGTTTCTCCCCACCACCCCAGAAGAACGACCAGTGGTGGAGGGTCAACGAGCCTTCGGCGGCGTAGCGGTCGCTGTCGAAGAGGTAGTCGTGCAGCAGGGCCATCGACTGGACGTAGGCGCTGTACATGATGTTGTCCCGCACCACTGGATCCCACTGCTCACTCAGCGAGCCGGCCAGGTGCGCGTTGAAAACCGAGCCACCGCGGCTGACATCGCGCCAGTACGACCACACTTCGGGCAGCAGGATCTTGTCGATCAGGCGCTGGATCGCCGGCTGGAACAGGCCCGGCGCGGCCGGCAGCCGATGCCGGTGCGCCAGCGCCAGCGCATAGGCCGCGTAGGCCAACTGAAAGCGATAGCCGCCGAAATCCTCCTGGCCGCTTCCTTTGCCCTGCATCAGGGACCAGTCGTTGGGCAACCGCCGAGACAGGTTGTCGAAATGCCGCAGATGACCGATCTGCTCGGGGGTGAGTGTCTTCGTCGACACCGGCGCCTCCTCCGAAAAAGGGTTGTCAGCGTTGGGGCGGGTCGTCGTGCGGGCCGGCGTCCGCCGCCCGTGCGACGGACTCCATAGCAAGTGAAGCACGCGGGTAGCCGAGGTGGTTGGCCAGCAGCGTCATCATGGCGGTCAGCGCGTCGTGGTCGAGCCGTTGCGGCGCGCCAGCCGCAGATGCGTGTCCAGGCGAATGCCGGTCAAGCCCTGCGTGACGAGGGCGGTGATGACGACGAGGCTGCGGTCTCGCGATGTGAGCGCGGGACTCGACCACGCCGGGCCTCCGGGGGAGAGAAAGGCTTCGGCGAAGACCGGCCCAACGCACTGGCCATCGCGGCAGGCACCTCGTTCTCGGACACCACGGAGATCGCGGAGTAGGCGGCGATGCCCTGATCGCGCCGCGTCACGCCGCCTGCTTCCTGCCCGCGACTAGCAAGAACGCCCTGAACAAGATCAGCGGTGAAGTCCGCCGATGGCGGCTGCATGCAGGACCAGGCATAGCTTCGTCGAACTGGCCAAGAAGATCAATCCGATCGTTCGAGGCTGGATGCAGTACTACGGGGGGTTCTACCGCTCCACGCTGTGTCCCTTCCTGGCACGCATCAGCACCTACCTGGTGCGCTGGATCCGCAAGAAATACAAGCGGTTGCGGCCCCTCAAAAAGGCCCTGCTGTGCTGGCAACGCATCACCCGCCAGTACCCCAGGCTCTTTGCCCACTGGGCATGGGTCCACACCGCCTGGAGAACAGGATGACAAGAGCCGTATGACGGGAGACTGTCACGTACGGAGTGCGCCGTGAGGCGCTTCGTCGTATCCCCGACGCAGTCGGGAGGAACTCGGAGGGAGGTTCTTGGGTCGCCTGACTTACCTGGACGGGAACATAGCATGTCAGGGAAGCGGTGACCGTCTGGAGGCGTCCAGGGCGGGGTGTCGCAAGGCCCGTGCGATATGGCCAAAGCTGGATTGCCTGAAGCCTAATCCTCAACGATGAAAGTGAGCATCCGTCGGAATGACGCTCGAAACCGGCGGCGTGTCATGTCCGGGCATGAACCGTGAGACCGGGCAACTTTCGTGACACGCGGTGCCGTCCAACGAGGACGGTCAAGGGGATGAGTGGGCGGCCTACGTCGCGCTCGATACGTACAACGAAGACGTACCACGGGATCACCTACAGGGCGCGAGCCCCACGGTGACGGAGTGCGAATAGTAGTCGCGGGAGTAACGCCCCGCCGGGGCACGGCAAAGGCAAGATCATCTAGCGTGACGTCGATGTAGCAGCGCGTGATCGTCTGCGGCTGGGTGCGACGGGCACAGGGCGCAATATGGGGATGACCTCCTGTCTGGAAATATGAGGTTTGC
>NZ_JAYMZS010000218.1:0-7103 GCF_035828755.1 Amycolatopsis sp. H20-H5
AGGCTGGACAGCGCACTGCGCAACGGTTTCACCTGCGCGGCCGCGAACAACGCGCCGAGTCCGATGGCACCGGCCGCGACGGTCGGCAGGTGCTTGACACCGGCGAAGTGCCGGTAGGTGAAGTCCGGCCCGTACCGCTGCAGCGCGGCCGCCGACCGGCCGACGATCTGCGGGTCGATGGTCGGCAGCGGTACCGCCCACAGGTCGTCGATCCGATGCGGTTTCCCGGCCGGGAGGTGCACCCGGCGCCCGGACGGCCGGGGTTCGGCCTGGGCACGGGCCTTCGCCGCCCGTGCCCCGGCGGGAAGCCGGGAAAGGATCGTCAGCACGGACAGGAAGGTGCCACCCGACGGACTGCCGCCCGCGCGGACGTACCCGTCGACCTTGAGCGGCACCCCCTCGGGCAGCTGCCGCACGGTGAAGTACGCCCCGAGGTCGTGCGGGATCGAGTCGAACCCGCACGCGTGCACCAGCCGGGCGCCGGTCTCGCGGGCCCGCGCGTCGTGGGCGACGTACATCCGGTCGGTGAACTCGGGTTCGCCGGTCAGGTCGACGTAGTCCGTGCCGGTGTCCGCGCAGGCCGCGACCAGCGGCTCACCGTGTTCGACGTACGGCCCGACGGTGCTGATCACCACCTTCGCGGACGCCGCGACCTCGCGCAGGGAACCGGCGTCGGTCGCGTCGGCGTGCAGCAGCGGCAGCTCGGCCAGCTTGCCGTCGATCGCGGTGAGCTCGGTCCGCAACGCTTCGAGCTTGCCCCGGTTGCGCCCGGCGAGCGCCCAGCGGCAGCCCTCGGGCGCGACGCGGGCCAGGTACTCGGCGGTCAGCGCGCCGGTGAATCCGGTGGCGCCGAACAGCACCACGTCGTGGGTGCGGGCGGTGGTCATGGTTGCCTCCTGCTGCGTCGCCCGTGCCGGACGCCTCAGGTTACCCGTGGGTCACCTGCGGTCCCCGGTGTAGACGACCGCCGCGCCGACCGCTTCCACTCCGCTGATCACGTCGGCGATCCGGCGCGGCATCGCGCGGGTGGTCTCGTCCATCCATTTCCGCACCTGCGCCCGGTCGAGCTCGCCCTCGTAGAGGTCGTCGACCCCGATGGTCCAGGCCAGCAGGGCGAGGCTCGCCGAATGCGGGTCGGGCCTCGTCCGGCCGAGCACGGCGGAGCGCGCGTGGCTGCGCGCGGAGGTCGACGTCAGCAGGTCGACCGGGGGATAGCGGTGAATCCGGCGGAGCAGCACCCGGTCGATTTCGTGGGAGACGACACCGTCGCGCAGCAGATTGGCCGTGACGATTTCCGGCAGGTCGTCACGCAGGTGGTCGACCCACGCCCGGATGAGGTGTTTGTCGCGTTCGGCGCGTATTCGAGAGAGCACCTGATCAGCGGTGTCCATCCCGGTCGGCAGGTGGCTGATCGGCTGGATTTTCTTGCGTTCCACGGTGATCCGGTCGGCGAGGAGCAGATCGCAGAGCACGGCCCCGCCGAGGCCGATGCCGAGCATGGTGCGGGTCAATACCGGTTTACCGGTGAACTCGTCGTGGCCGAGCAGGAACACGGAATCGACCAATGTGAGCCGACGCATTGATGGGCACGCCCCCGGCGATGTCTGGGAAAGAGGGCAAAAATACCCGGCGGAGATCTTGGCGGCGAACGGAGGCCTGTTTTACTCCGTACGGGCGTATCGATCGGGTCAATGCGGCCTTTAGTCTGTGGTCCGCGGCCAAGATCACCGCCAGTTCCTCTCCACAACCAAGGGGTCAGGTAAACGCTTTCATGGGTACGCACACTCCGGGCCGCCCGCGCGGCCTCGGCCAACGGCGGCTCGGCGCCGCGCAGATCGTCTTCTTCGTCGTCGCCGCGGCGGGCCCGCTCTACGCGATCGCGGGCGGGGTCTCCACCACGTACGCGGTCACCGGCAGTATCGGCGTCCCGCTCTCGTTCGTGTTGCTCGCCCCGGTGCTCGCGCTGTTCGCGGTCGGGTACGCGGCGATGAGCCGGTACATCACCAACGCGGGCGCGTTCTACCCCTACGTCGCCAACGGGATCGGCAGATCCGCCGGGACGGCGGTCTCGTTCGTCACGCTGATCGCCTACAACGCCATCCAGATCAGCATCTACGGCCTGTTCGGCTGGTCGCTGTCGAACTGGCTGCTGACACTGTTCGGGCTGACCGTGCCGTGGTGGCTGTGCGCGATCGTGATGGTGCTGATCATCGGCGCGCTCGGCGTGCTGCGCATCGACATCAACGCGAAGGTGCTCGGCATCGCGATGTGCCTGGAGATCGCGATCATCGTGATCATCGACGTCGCCCTGTTCGCGCATCCCGCGGGCGGATCCGTGTCCTTCGCGCCGCTGGCGCCCGGCAACCTCTTCACCGCGGGGGTCGGCGCGGTGTTCGCCTTCTCCGTCGCGGTGTTCACCGGGTTCGAGGGCGCCGCGACCTACGGCGAGGAATGCCGCGACCCGGCCAGGACGGTCGGGCGGGCGACGTTCATCGCCATCGGCCTGACCGCCGTGCTCTACGTCGTGTCCTCGCTGGCGATGGCGGTCGCCATCGGCCCGGACGCGATCGTCGGCGCGAGCCAGGCCGATGGCCCCGGGCTGCTGTTCGGCCTCGCCGGGACGAACGTGGGCGAGGTCTTCTCCGACACCGCGTACGTGCTGTTCATGACCAGCCAGATCGCCGCGCTGCTGAGCTTCCACAACTCCGTCGCCCGGTACTTCTTCGCACTCGGGCGGGAGGGCACGCTGCCCGCCGCGCTCGGCAGGACCAGCAGGCGGACCGGCGCGCCGGTCGCCGGTTCGCTGGTCCAGACCGGTCTCGGCCTGGTGCTCGTGATCGCCTTCGCGGCTACCGGGAGTGACCCGATCACTCAGCTGTTCACCTGGCTGGGTACCACCGCCTCGACCGGCGTGGTGATCATCATGATCGCGGTCTCGCTGTCGGTGATCGGCTTCTTCCGGCGTCGTCAGCGCACCGAGAACGCCTGGCGCCGCTGGATCGCGCCGGTGCTGGCCGCGGTGCTGCTCAGCGCGGTGCTGGTGATGATCCTGATCAACTTCGACCTGCTGCTCGGCCCGGAGGGCACCCCGCTGCTGCGCTGGGGCCTGCCGGGGCTGCTGGTGGCGGGTGGGCTGGCCGGGTTCCTGCGGGCCGAGCTGTTGCGGACCCGCGACCCCGAGGTGTACGCCGGGATCGGCGGTAGCCCGGTGGAAGACGGCAACGGCGACGACGACGACGCGCGTCGGCCGATCGGTTCGAGGGAGCGGTGATGAGCGGGATCCGAGCGGCCGAACCGTCCGAAGTGGACGCGGTGGTCGACGTGCTGACGCGGGCTTTCCAGCTGGATCCGGTCAGCACCTGGTTGTTCGAGGACGACGAACGCCGTCCCGGCGCGAACCGGGCGTTCTTCCGCGGTGTGCTCGGTGGCCTCGGCGAAGCGGGCGGCCGCGTCGACGTCACCGAGGACTTCGGCGCGGTGATGCTGTGGGAGCCGGGCGGCGCGGAGGACGAGGGCGGCGACCTGGCGGAGACCTTCCCAGGACTGCTCGACGCCGAGCTCGCCCGGCTCGGCCCCCTGCTCGGACTGATGGCCGAGCGCGGCCCCTCGGGTTCGGCGCACCACCACGCGCAGTTCCTCGGCGTCCTGCCCGGCCTGCAGGGCCAGGGGATCGGCGGACGGCTGTTCCGCCACGGCCTCGACCACTTCGACGCCCAGGGCACGCCGACCTATCTGGAGGCCAGCTCACCGACCAGCGCGCGGCTGTACCGGCGGCTCGGCTACCGCGACGTCGGCGAGCCGTTCGCCCCGCCCGGCGGCGCCCCCATGCAGCCCATGTGGCGCGACCCGGCCTAGCGCCCGGGCCCGTCCGGCGCACCATAATGGGTGCCATGGACCTCGACGAGCTGCGGCACCTGCGGCGCGCCCGCGACCGGATGGATCGCGAGTACGCGCAGCCCCTCGACGTCACCGCACTGGCCCGCACGGCGCTGATGTCGGCCGGGCACTTCAGCCGCCAGTTCCGCGAGGCGTACGGCGAGACGCCGTACTCGTACCTGATGACCCGGCGCATCGAACGGGCCACGGCACTGCTGCGACGTGGCGACATGAGCGTGACGGAGGCCTGTTTCGCGGTCGGCTGTACGAGCCTCGGCTCCTTCTCCACCCGGTTCACGCAGGTCATCGGCGAGACCCCGAGCGCGTACCGCGCCCGTGACCACAGCGAGCTCGAGGTCGTGCCGGGGTGCCAGGTGATGGTGGTGACCCGGCCGCGCAAGCCGCCAAGGCAGCCGATCAGTTTCCGAGAAGCATCGGTGCCCGCAGCCGACTAACGTCCTGCGCATGACCGTTTCCATCAGTGCCGTGCACGTCATCGTCGACGACCCCGAAGCAGCCCTCGCCTTCTACCGCGACACCCTCGGTCTGACCGTGCGCAACGAGGTCGCGCACGACGGATTCCGCTGGGTCACGCTCGCGACCGACAGCCAGCCCGAGATCCAGATCGTGTTGTCCCAGCCGCACGCCGGCCGTTCGAAGGAGGACGGCGACGCCATCGCCGCGCTGCTCGCGAAGGGCGAGTTGCGTACCCTCCACTTCAGCACCGAGGACCTCGACGCGACGTTCGAGAAGGTCGCCGCCGCACCCGGCGCCGAGGTGCTGCAAGAGCCGGTCAGCCAGCCCTGGGGCGCCCGTGACGCCGCGGTGCGCGACCCCGCGGGCAACCTCGTCCGTATCGAGCAGGCCTAACCCCGGCCGGTCCGCCGGGACGCGGGAGATCTGCGACCGTGCTACCTGGCGTGGTGTGATCCTTTCCCAAGGGTTCAGCGGACGCGGGGTGGATGATGCCGAGGACGAAGAGCGCGACTGTGGCATGGGAGTCGTTGTTCCGCGCGCAGGTGACGCTGGGGCGCAGGCTGAACCGCGCGGCACGGGGGAGCGAGGTTTCGATGCGCGTCTACGACGTGCTCTACAACCTGACGCGCTTCCCCGAAGGCAGACTGCGGCTGCACGAGCTCAACGAGCACATCCTGCTCGACCAGTCGAGCCTGAGCAGGCTGGTGGAGCGGATGGAGTCGGACGGGCTGGTCGCGCGCGCGGCCGACCCGCAGGACCGCCGCGGCACGGTCGTCGAGCTCACCGCCGAGGGCGCGGCCGTGCAGAAGCGGGTGGGCCGGGACTACGCGGCGGCGATCGGGCACTACGTCGGCGGCGCGCTGACCGGCGAGGAACTGCGAACCCTGCAGAGGCTGTGCGACAAGCTCCGGGCGGGGCAGGACGGCATCGCCGACCAGGAGGACTGACCGCCGCTGCGCCTCGCCCAATCACCATGCTTTTGCATGAAGCTGGCGCGGCTGTTCCGATGACGTGATCGAGCTCTCGTCCTTGATGGTCCATTGTGGACTGAAGATCGTGGTACACTCGGCCTCGCGATGACCGTGACCCGTGCCTCCGCTCCGCGGCACCGGTCCACCTTCGTCCTGCTGGCGCTGACGCTGTTCCTGCTCACGCTGGCCACGCCGACCCGGTCCGCTCCCGGGCACGGCACCGATCCGGTGGCCGTGCTCGCCCAGCAACCCCTGCCGCATTCGGTGACGGCACAACCGATCCCGCTCGCCGCCCTCCCCGAAGTGGCTCGCGTGGCCGCCGCGCCCGGTTTCACCGGCGAGCTCGTCGTCCCCTTGACGCCCGCCGCGGTGCACCGGCCGTCGATCTGGATCACCGCGCGCGCCCCTCCCGCCGCCTGATACCCGCCCAAGCCCGTATCAGCCGTACTCGGAGGTTCCATGAGTTCCGGTCATGCCCTGCTGGCCGTCGGCGGTGCGTTCCTCGCCGCCGGTGTCATCGCCAGACTCGGCGCCCGCATCGGGCTGCCGACCATCCCCCTGTTCATGCTGGCCGGTTTTGTCTTCGGCCCCAACACTCCCGGACTGTCCCTTGTGGACGACCCGGGCGAGCTCGGCGTGCTGGCCGGGCTCGGCCTTGTCTTCCTGCTGTTCTACCTCGGCCTCGAATTCTCGCTCGACGACCTGGCGAAGGGCGGGCGCAAGCTCGTCTGGTCCGGGCTCGTCTATCTCGGCCTCAACATCGGCGGCGGGCTCGCGTTCGGCTTCGCACTGGGCTGGGGGACCCGCGAGGCACTGGTCATCGCGGGCGCCATCGGCATCTCGTCCTCGGCGATCGTAACGAAGCTGCTGCTCGAAGCGCGCCGGATGAAGAACCCGGAATCGCGCCTGATCATGGGCATCATCGTGATCGAGGACCTGTTCCTCGCGCTCTATCTCGCCCTGCTCCAGCCGGTGCTCAGCGGCGCCGACAACCTGTGGGCCGCCGCGGCCGACTTCGGCAAGGCGCTGGCGTTCCTGCTGGTACTGGCCGCGCTGGCCCGATGGGGCGGCCGGGTCGTCTCGAAGCTGTTCGGTTCGGCCGACGACGAGCTGCTGACCGTCTGCTTCGTCGGTGTCGCCGTGATGGGCGCGGCGCTGGCCGAGGAGGTCGGGGTGTCCGACGCGATCGGCGCGTTCATGGTCGGCATGATGCTCGGCGGGTCGACGGTCGCCCCGCGGATCCACCAGCTCGTCCTACCGCTGCGCGACGCGTTCGGCGCATTGTTCTTCTTCATCTTCGGCCTCAGCATCGACCCGCGGGCGGTCGGCACGGTCGTCGTGCCGGTGCTGGTCGCCGTCGCGCTGACCATCGCGCTCAACCTGGTCGCGGGTGCGGTGACCGCGCGGATTCACTCGTTCGATCGTCAGGCCGGGGTCAACGTCGGCCTGACCGTGCTCTCTCGCGGCGAGTTCTCGCTGGTGCTGGCCACTCTCGCGACCGCGGCGGGGCTCGACTCCCGCGTCGCGCCGTTCGTGGCCGGGTACGTCCTGCTGCTCGCTGTGATCGGGCCCGTCGCGGTCCTGCGCTCGGAGAAGCTCACCTGGTTGCTACCGGCCGGTACAGTGCGGTCGGTTGACACGAGGAGGTCCGGGTGACAGAGCGGTTCGGCGGCTACCAGAACGAGATCTACCTGCAGGGGCTCGGCGGGACGTACCCGCCGTGCTCCGCCGACGCCACGAAGCTGGAGGCGTCGGCGGAGAAGATCCTCGATCCGGGGC
>NZ_JAYMZS010000219.1:0-6751 GCF_035828755.1 Amycolatopsis sp. H20-H5
GCAGGTTGGTGGCGATGCCGAACAACCAGGCGCGGGCGCTGGCCCGTGCCGGGTCGTAGCTGGCCCGTCGCTGCAACGCGATCAGGAACGTGTCACTGACCAGATCATCGGCTACTGTCGGCCCGGCACGGCTGGCCAAATATCGGCGCACGTCCCGGGCATGTTTGTCGAACAAGCCCTGGAAGATCGCCTGAAGGTCGTCCCCGCACAAGTCCGGTCGATCATCAGCGTCCACCCCGCTTGCCACGGTGTACCGCTCAGCCCTAGTCACATCGGATATTCGCACGAGCCGCCGGAAGTGTTCACCCCAACCACGCGACACGACGGCCCAGGGACCCGTACAACCGGTCCAGGTCTGTTCACCAGGCGTGGTTATGCCTGGTAGAAGCCACCGCGCCTCGCTGAATTCGGGTGCCAGCCGGTCGCAGATTTCCGCTGGGCTTCGGCGCGGGCGACCCGCGCGAACACCGGGCGCCACCCCAGATATCGCGCGATCGGGCGCAAGTGCTCAGTCCGGGTCTTCGCCCGCCCTCCGCAAGACCGCAGTGCGGCCGGGTCAACGCCGGGCTGATCGGCCGGACCACGACCGCGGCCGGGATCGACAAACGCCACATCAGCCGGTGTCGGGGTGAAGAACCTGGCCCAGCTCAGAAGCCTAACGAGGCATATCCGTTGGTGACAGTTGTCGTGACTATTTGACATGCACAGGTCCGCCCCCGACGTTCGAATCGAACACCGGTTCGATACCGAATGCTGTAATCAGATCGCTACTGTCGGCTTCCCCTCGGTGGTCCTGAAGGACTGTGCGGGTATGTCTTTGGCCGAGTTCATCAACCCTCCGCGCCACTGGTCGGAGCTGGAGCGCATCTCCTGTGGCCCCGCCCCGGCGCCCGATGGTACGGATGAGGCACCGGGTGTCGCGCAAGCGCGAGGGCTACGCCGGACGCCCCGCCGACCTGCGAGACCTGCGCGGCGACGACGACGGCAGAGCTGCACTGCCATTCGAACTTCAAGTTTCCTCGACGGCGCGTCCAACCCGGAGCAGCTGGTCGAGGAGGCCCTGTGCTCCCATACGTAGTTCGCCGCCGCACAGGCCCAGCCGAAACCGGACCAGCACATGCCGGACAGGTCGGTGTTGTCGTGCCGAGTCGTCGACGGACATGTCCGAGCTTCTTTAGTGCGTGCAGCTCGTGGCTGGGTGAGGACGCGTGGCCGAGTGTGTCGGTCAGCTTTGGCTGTGCTCGTGCGTCTCGTGGTGTGGCAACCAGATGGCGCTGTGGGCAGGAGTCATTTCCGTCACCGTGCGCCACCTGACCAGTCGTCACATTTAAATTGCCACCAGGAAATACGTCTCTGGACTCCGAGACTACCGAGTTGCAGGAATCACGAATTCAGCGTCAGAAAACCTCGTATAGCCCGGTCTATTGCCAGCACACACGCGGTGGACGTTATTCCCTTCCGTGCAGCGGGTCGCGACCGATGAAGCCGAGCAGGCGGGTCTGCACGTCGGCGTCGCCCGGCACCGGCACCCGGGGCCCGTACTGCCCCGAGGACCGCATCAGCTCCTCGATCGGCGCCATCCCGGCGAGCAGGTCGGCGCAGGTCTGCGGGTCGAGCCGCTCGTCCTGGCCGGTGGCGCGGGCCAGGTCCCAGGTGTGCATGAACACGTCCGAGGTGTAGAACCGGTCGACCGCGTCCGGCAGCGGCATCTCCCCCACCATCGGGTGCCGGAAGGGGGTGGCCGCCTCCGGCCCGTCGAGCAGCCGCTGCACCGCGTCGGCGTGTACCTGCCAGGCGGCGACCGGGTCCTCCTCCGGTGACGGGCCGCGGTCGAGCACCAAGCCTGTCGCGCTCTTCAGGAAGTCCGGGAACCACTCGACCAGGTGACCGACCACGTCCCGGGCGCGCCATCCGGCCACCGGGGCCGGCGCGTCCCAGTCGGACGCGCCCCGCACTCGAGCGGCGAACCCGGCGGTCACCGCGCGATAGCGCTCGGCCGGGCCGGTGGGGAGGGTCATGCCTCCGCTCCTTCGCCGGTTCCGGCGAGCAGGACGTCCAGCTTGGCATAGCCCTGGTCCACGCCGACTTCCATCCCGCTGCGCAGCCAGGCGTCCCGGCTCTCGAAGCTGTCGCACAGCGACTGTGTGCGCAGCCGGGTGCGGCCGCTGCCGAGGTCTTCGAAGGTGAGCGTCTCCAGTGCGACTCCGTCCGGGTCGCCCTCCCAGGTGAAGGTCTGCACGATCCGGTCCGGCCGGACCTCGTGGAAGCAGCCGTGGAAGGCGAACTCCACCCCGTCCCGGGCGGCGACGTAGCGCCAGCTGCCGCCGGTGTTGGCGTCCCAGCGGTCCAGGGTGGTCGTCATCCCGTCCGGACCGACCCACCGAACGAACAACTCCGGGTCGGTGTGCGCCCGAAACAGGCGGGCCTGGGTGGTTGCGAAGTCCCGGGTGACGCGGATGATCGGGACCGTCGGATCCGCCTCGATCGCCGCCTTCTTCATCGTGTCGTTCATGCCGTCTCCTCGCGCGCCGGGCGGTGCCCGGCCTCGTCGTCGTCCATCTCCGCCAGCACGGCGTCCAGCCGCTGGTACCGGGCCTCGGCCCGCTGCCGGTAACGCTCGATCCACTTCGTCATCAGGTCGAACACCTCCGCCTCGAGATGCACCGGGCTGCGGTGCACCTGGGCGCAGCGGCTGACCAGGCCAGCCTGTTCAAGCACCTTCAAGTGCTTCGAGATGGCCTGCACGCTCACCCGATACGGCGCCGCCAACTGCCCCACGGTGGCGTCACCGTCGGTCAGCCTCGCTACCAGGTCGCGCCTGGTCGGATCGGCCAGGGCCGCGAACACCTGCGATAGCGGGTCACTCATCCTGCCCCCCGAACCTCAACTGCCTGGTTGACGCAAACGTAGATCCCCCCTCGGCAAATGTCAACCGACTGGTTGACAATGACTAGTTGACAATGATGCGCCGCCGACGACCGCTTTGCCCGCGGTCACGGTTCGTAGTCGTTGCGGGCCGTCACCCCACCGCATCACCGACCGACTCGACACGACCACCCGCGGCCAAGACTTCTACCGGCGGCGGCTGATCGCCATCGCGACCGACGTCAACGCGCTGCCCGAGATCCGGGCCGCGCAGGCATTACGGGCTGCTCCCCCGGCACGTACCCAGGGACACGACCCCGGCCGTCAGCATCGCCGCCGAGACCTGGGAGATCAAGTCGACCGCTGCGGTTTCAAACACTGACAACGCCCGGAGGTACGGCGCCCCGGCGCGAGGACGATCTCCCTGCGTGACCCGATGGCGCAACACACTGGCCTACCTGGAGATCATCACCATCTCGAGCGTCCCCACCGCGCCGCGCTGGCAGGCTCCTGCCGCGCAGGAGCCCCGGTTCGCGGCGGGAAAGGCGATCGGCAACTCCGGCGCGACCACGTCGGTGGCATGGTTAGATTCGGCCACGCCGGACGTGGTGTCGTCGTCGCCCATACCCGCAAAAATCACCCTCTCGGCCAGATTGTCATTACCGCTGGATCGGGGTGCGCTTCGACGCCACACCGCTGGGTGGTGGACGCGACCGCGGGACGTCCAGCTGTGTTCACGTCAGCTGGTTCCCTCAGAAGGCGTCCGGAAACTGATGTCATGTCGTCCAGTTTGGCGCCTGGGGCCGCGTGACTGACGGGGACTTTCACACGGTCTGTTCTGGTGAAGGGGACTTTTGCAAGGTTGAGTCGAGGGAAGTCCCCTTCAGTCGCCACCCCAGGTTTGCCGTGGTCCCTGATGGGAGCCTTTACGGCGTCTAACGCTGTCATGGTGGCCTTCAGGGGCACACATGAAACGGTCATAGCGGTATGAAACGGGCGAATGGGCAGATTTTCCGTCCTTTGTGGAGGGTAAGCGGCTTCGAAGGACAGGTGATCGAGGCTTCGAGCGGCGGCTGCTGTGACAATTCTCAGACGCGTTCTCAGAAGCCGGGGAACACGCGACGCAGGTCGTCGAGCGTGATGCTGCCTTCGACGGTGACGTCGTTGTCATACGGTGCCTTGAGACGGCCGCTGACCAGCCGGACGAACGCCTCCGCCGACCCGTTGAACGTCGCGGAAGGCGACTCGAGGTGGTTCACCACGGTGACCGCGTCGTCGATCACCAGACAGGCGCCGGGGATCGCGACGGACACCGGGTTCGCAAGCTCGGCCGGCTTCGCGAGGAAACTCAGCATGAAGCCCACGGGCCCGGCCAAGAGATCGACGAGCACCGCGGCCGAGCCGGCGTCCACCCCGGCGTTCGGGTCGAAGGCCACGCGCACGTCCCACGAGTGGTTGGCCACCTCGTTGAGCCGCATGCCCAGGGCGGTCAACAGCGGGACCGGCTCTGGCAGGAAGCCGAGGTCGACGGTCAGCGACGAGCGCTGCTCGGGCGTGAGCGCCTCGACCGTGTCAAGCCAGCGGCCGTCGTGCTCCAGGAAGCCCTCGGCCTGCGCTCGCGGAGCGGACGCGTCCCAGCGGGCCCAGATCGTCTGGTTGTCTTCGGCCACCACGGTCTGCCCGGCAGCCCGTGCGATCGGTGTACGGCCGATCTCCGCACCGCTGCCAAGGTGGGAAAGGGCCTGGGCGACAGTCCACTCCGCGGCGCCGCTGGCAGCGGCCAGCTGGTCGTCGGTGAGGGTACGGACGAGGCCGGCCAGCACGGCATATTCGGAGCGGAGGGCGGTGATCGTGCGGTCCACGAGTTGACTCATGCCACAGTCAACTCCCGAATGGACGCGTATGTTCCGCAGATCAACAAGACCGGCCGGACGTCGCCAGCCCGATCAAGACGACACGGACCGGCGCCGGTGCCGCCGCTGGCTGTTGCCGCCTCCGGAACCGATCGACGGGCCGACGAGCTAACAATTTCGGTGAAGGTGTGACGTTCAAGTACGGAAGAACGACCCTGCCGTCATGAAGTTCCTGCGCGACGTTGCCGTGGCAATCGTCTCTTCCCTCCTCCTGCTGTTGCTGGCAAGCATCAGCGGCGACTCTACGATTCGGTCGTGCCAAGTGCCTCGAGGAATGAACGCGTCCAACGATCCGCGTCGTGTGTGAGGGTCTGTCGTCGCATCCTTCGGCGCCCTTCGGCCGGGTCGGCGGTCATCGCGGCGTGCAGCGCGTTCTTCACTCCGGCGAGGTCATAGGGGTTGATGAGAAACGCGCTCGTCAGCTCGGCCGCGGTGCCCGGGAATTCGGAAAGTATCAGCGCCCCGCCGAGGTCGTACCGGCTGGGACGTACTCCTTGGCGACAAGATTCATCCCGTCCCGGAGCGAGGTGACCGCGAGGATGTCCGCTGCGAGGTAATAGGCAGCGAGCTCTTCGGTGGGAATCGGTCGCTGAATGTGCCGCGCGACGGGGTGACCGGCATCCGGGAACTCGTTGTTGCCCCGCGCTGTGAGCTGGTCGATATCGCGACGGAGCTGCTGGTCGGCGGCCCGACCGGCGAATGGTCACAGGCCGCACTCGCGCCCGAGCTTCTGTGAGAATGCCACAGATTTGAGGCTGATCTTTATGGCGCTGCCGCGAGGCCACGAAAACCACCGGACACACAAGATCACTATGTCAGGTGTGGCGAGTACTTGCATTGTTGCCTGGCGGCAGGGTTAATCCGCCAAACGGGGAGGGTTTTGGCCTCTTCGCGCCAAACGTCGAGTCACTGCCATCGGATCCACGTATGGTCGCCGGGTGGATGCCGAGGGAGGATGCACAGCTTGGCGGGTGCGCTTGCGCGCTCGCAACGGTCGTGTACTCGGTGCCGGGACGATGCTCGATTCCCGCCATCTTCTTACCTGTGCTCACGTCGTGGAGCAGGTGGATGCCTTGCTGCAGGTGGAATTTGTGGCCCTGCCCGGGGCCGCGTCCGGTGTCGCGTCCGTATTCGACGACTTCTGGATACCGCCGTCCGGGGATGAACGCGGGGATATCGCGGTACTACGGCTGCAGGAGCCCGAGACCCGGTGTACCGGCGCGCCGGTACACCGGATGCCGTTGCTGCGTGGCCGCACCGTGTCGGCGTACGGCTTTCCCGGGAACGGCGAAATGGGCGTGTGGTTCACCGGGCGGCAAGCGCACGACGGCGGTCCCGGGGGCGAGTGGGTCCAGATCAACAAGGCCGCCGAATCCGAGCCGGTTTCACCCGGGTACAGCGGTGCGGCCGTGGTCGATGACGAGACGGGCTACGTCGTCGGGATGATGGTCAGCAGGTTCGCCACCGCGGCCAACCTGGTGTCATGGATGATCCCGGCCGAGACGATGCTCGGTCACCTGCCCGGTCTCGACCGCTGGTTCCAGGGCGGTTCCGGGGTCGACCAAAGCATTGTCGAGCGCCCGACCTCCCAGGTGGTCGACCCCGTCTTCTCCCGCGACCTCGCTGGGTATTTCGCCGGGCACGGGCCCAGCGCGCCGTGGGTGGTGGTCACCGGCGATTCCGAATCGGCTCTCTCGACCTCGTTGCGGCTCATGATCCTGCTCGCCGACCGCGAGCGATCGGCGAGCGTCGGCGCGACCATGCTCCCGGCCGACGCCGTGCCGCCCGCCGGAAGCCTCGGCCTGGCCGTGGACGCCACCGCCAAGACCGCGGACGACGTCCGCCGCCGGATCGAGGAGCGGCTCCGGCCCCTCACGGAATCCGGGGTCGCCCTACCGAACCGGTTCTCGGGGTTGACGCTGGTCATCGACGCTATCGATGACGCCGCCGAGCCCGCGAGACTGATCGAGGAC
>NZ_JAYMZS010000220.1:0-6492 GCF_035828755.1 Amycolatopsis sp. H20-H5
GTGCACCCCGTCTTTGTCCACAAGGGAAGCACGGCGACGGTGTGCGTCGAACGGGTTCCTGGCGAGTGGGGCGGGCGGGGCGGGCACTTTCGCGCGGGCGGCGAGTACGTGCAGGGCGACTTCCATCGGGTCGCCGACGGCCGCCCACCTGCCGTCTTTGTGCTGCGCGCGGGAATCAGGGGAGCACCGTGCCGCGCTGTCCGCGACCGCGGACGTGAGGCGGACGACTTCGGCTGAGCCGGAGAGTGAGCCTTCGGGGTGGTAGCCGGTGCCGGACACCGTCGTGGAGCCGCCCGGCGTCCAGACGGTGACGACGGCCATTTCGTTGCGGGTCAGCGTTCCGGTCTTGTCCGTGCAGATGAACGTGGTGGCGCCCAGCGTCTCGACGGATTCCGGCCGCCGGACGAGCGCGTTGTGCTTCGCCATCTTCTGCACGGCTCTGGCCAGGGAGAGGGTGACGGTCGGCAGCAGCCCGTCAGGCACGAGCGCGACGGTCACCCCGATCGCGAACAGGAACCCTTCGTTGGGACTGAAACCAAGGAGCAGCGCCGTCCCGAAGAAGATGAGGCCGACCACGATCGCGACGATCGCGATCACCCGCACGACCCGATGCAGCTGGGTCGTCAACGGACTCCGCGGTCGTTTGGCCTGTTCCGTCACCGTCGCGATGCCGGCAAGCCGGGTGCGCGCGCCGGTGGCGGTCACGGTCGCGCTCCCATGCCCGTCCACCACGTAGGTCCCGGCGTGGATCGGTGTCCCGGCCGTACCGCGGACCGGTTTGCTTTCGCCGGTCAGCAAGGACTCGTTGACCGACAGCCTGGTCCCGGCCACGAGTTCGGCGTCGGCGCACACCCGGTCGCCCGCTTCGAGCACGATCACGTCGCCGACGACCAGGTCCGTGGCCTCGACAACCACGACCAGATCGTCTCGGCGCACGGTGGCCCGTGTCGGGATCAGGTCGCGTAGCCGGTCCGCGGCACGGTCTGCGCGGTATTCCTGGGCGAAGGAGAACCCGCCGTTGACCAGGACCACAACCGCGATGGCGATGGCGAGCACCGGCATGCCCGCGATGACCGCCAGGCCGGCTGCCACCCAGAGCATCAGGGCGAAGAACTGCACCATCTGCTTGAGCAGCATGCCCAGCGGATGCGGCTGCGCGGGTGGGGGGAGCTCGTTGCGGCCGTCCCGGCGCAGGATCGACGCCGCCTCGGCGCCGGTCAACCCGGTCGCCGCGGGGGCGACCGGGACGGCGGTGCTCATCGCAGCCAGCGGGTGCGGCCGGCGGCGAGGGTGTTCCAGCGGTGGCCGAGGCCCCAGACGGTTCCGGCGGCGGTCGCGGCGAGCACGATCAGCACGAGGGCGTAGATGAGGTGGTAGTCGATGAGCGGGTTGCTGGAGGAGCTCGGTCGGCCCGCGTCGGTGGTGCGGGCGAGCGGCCATTCGGCGATCCACATCAGGGCCATCATGATGGTGCCGGTGATGGCGGCGAGGCGCAGGCCGATGCCGAGGGTGACGGCGACGCCGAGGCCGAGCAGGCCGAGCATGAACAGCGAGTCGGCCCACCAGGTGCCAGCCCAGGCGTGCAGCATGCCGGAGAACGGGCCGACGTCGACGGAGCCGAGGAAGCCCTTGGTGGGGGAGCCGCCACTGAACCAGGCTTTGGCGGACGGCGTGGCGTAGCCCAGGCCGAAGGCCTTGTCGGCGAAGGCCCAGAGGAACAGCAGGCCGGTCGCGATCCGCAGGACCGCGAGTGCGCGCCCGGCGTACGTCGGATGTGGTGCCGCGGAATGCTGTGAGGGAACCGAAATGGACCTGTCGAGCTGGACTTCTTCGTGCACGGACATGATGTTTTCCTTCTGGGTCAGTAGGTGGCGGCGTGGAGGTTGTGGTCGTCCCAGACGAAGTCGAGCCGGTTGCGTACTTCGACGACGCCGGGGATCGCGGCGCTGAGCGTCCCGGCCCGGTCGGCGTCGCCGTGGCTTTCGAGCCTGCCGACGAGCGTGACGACGCCGTGTTCGACGGTCACCGTTGCCTGCCCTGCCGGGACGTCGAGGGCGCGGTCGAGCACGTGCTGCTCGATGTCCGCCTTGATCTGCGCGTCGGGGCGGCGGAAGGTTTTGAGCAGGTCGCGGCGGGAGACGACGCCCACGAGCGTGGTCCCGTCGACGACGAACAGCCGCCGGACGCCGGACTCGGCCATCCGGACCGCGGCGAGGGTCACCGGCGCGCTGGAGGAGATCGTCTGTACCGGGGTCGTCATCAGGTCAGCGGCGATCAGGCCGCGTGACTTGTCCCAGTCCTGCCGGGAAGCCGCGCTGGAGAACAAGCCCGGTCGTGTTTCACCGGTGCGGTGGCGAAGCCTGGCCAGCAGGTCGGCCTCCGACACCACGCCGATCGGTTTGCCGTGCCCGTCGATGACCGGGACCGCGCTGATCAGGCTGCCGGCGAGCAGTTCGTCGAGCTGCTTGTAGGACGCGTCGACGTTCACGGCGATCGGGTCCGGCGTCATCAGTTCGGAAACGTGCTCGTTCATCATGTCCTCCGGTTCGGGGTGTGGGCACAGCCTGGCGCTCGAGCGACCGGAGCACCGGTGCCATTGGTCCCCGATCCGCGGGACCTTCCGACGCGGCGCCTCGCCGAAATGCCTTTGGTCCCCCGGATCGGAGCCGTTCCGCACTGCCACCGCGCGGCGGGAGAGCCGAGGCTGGATGCGGGATTCGACGAGCACAAGGAGGCAGATATGGCTTCGCAGGTTGTTCCGGACGGGTGGTCCGCGGCCGAGACCCAGGTGCTGGCCGACGCGGTGATCCGCGCACCGTCGGTGCACAACATCCAGCCCTGGACGGTGCGGCTGGCCGGCCGCGACGTCCAGCTCCGTGAACGCGAGGACATCACGCTGCCGCATTTCGACCCGCACGGCCGGGACCGCACGCTCTCCTGCGGCGCGGCACTGGCCAACCTCGAACTGGCCGTGCGTGTCCTCGGCCGGGACGTCACGACCAGCCTGTACCCGGACCCGTCGCAACCGGACCTGGTCGCGACGGTCACCGCCGGTGCCCGGCGGGCACTGGGAACCGTGGATCTCCACCGCTACGGGGCGATTTCGCGACGGCGTAGCTACCGCCGGCCGTTCACCGGCGTCCTGGTCTCGGAGCACGAGGTGGCCGCGGTCGCCCAGGCGGGCACCACGTCAGAGGTGGGGGTGCTGCCGGTCCGCGGTGAACGCGACTCCGCCGCCGTCGCCGCCCTGCTGGTCACCGCGGCCCAGACGTCGAAGCGCGACCGTGGGTACCAGCGTGAGCTCGCACTGTGGACGATTCGTGACGACCGGTCCCATCGGCACGGCGTCGGGATCATCGCCGCCGACCTCACCGCCGGAGCGCTGCCGTGGGCGGGACTCGTCCGCTCGGCCACGGACGTCCCCCGGTGCGATGTTCTGCTGCGCAGGCTTGAGCAGGAGGGGCTACTGGTTTTCCACACTCCTGGTGACTCACCGGCCGATCACCTCCGCGCCGGGTACGCACTGCAGTCCGCCTGGCTCACCGCGGTCGATGCCGGTCTCGTCGCGTCGGTCCTCACCCAGCCGCTGCACGATCCCGGCATCCGATCGGCGATGGCGCGAAGCCTCGGCCTCCCGGGCTACCCGCAGGTGCTCATGCGCGTCGGGCACTCCCTGGGTACTCCCGCGCCGGCGAGCCTCCGCCGGGCGACCGGCGAGGTCCTCGTGCGGCCATGACCACGAAAATGCCGCCCGGTGAGCCCGCGTCGCGCTTTTCCGGGTGAGGTCCCTTTGTCGCCGGATAAAGTGACTTCGGACCCTGGGCCAGCGCCAGGGATGGCGAAGACGATGAACGGATGACGACGTCCGAGATCGCCCGTGACCCTGCTGTGGGTGCCCCGCTGCTGATCGACACCCTCATGCCCGCCGGCGAGGTGACCGTCGTGGCGCACTTGGTGGTCGCGGCCGATCCGGCGACCACTTACCGGGCGGCCCGCAGCCTCGATCTCCTGACTGTGCGGAGCCCGCTGATCTCCGTCGCCATGTGGCTGCGCGGCCTGCCTTCCCGGCTCGGCCGGTCCCCGGCCGTCACCCCGGCGAGGCTGGTTGTCGGCGACGGGATCGGGATGCCCGGCTGGGGTCTGCTGGGTGAACGACCGGACCGGGAGATCGTGTTCGGGGCGGTGGGCAGGTTCTGGAGTCCCGACATCGTCTGGTGTGACGTCCCCGCCGTCGAATTCACCGGGTTCGCCGAGCCCGGCTGGGGCAAGATCGCCGCCAACTTCTCCGTGTTGCCCTACGGCGAGAGCTCGACGCTGCTCAGCTACGAGTGCCGGACCTCGACCACCGACGCAGTTTCCTGGCGGCGGTTCGCCCGGTACTGGTGGCTCATCCGGCCGTTTGTCGGTCTCGTGCTGCGGGCCTCGCTGCGAACGATCCGGATCGACGCCGAAAAGCAGCCGGTCCGATGAACAGCATGAACAGGCCGGACGAGTTCTTCCTGGGCCAGGTGGACCTGGAGCCGAACGCGGTGCAGAGCGACCAGCCAGCGACCCGCACGCGGATCGTGCGGTCGGCGGCCGCGGTCCTGCTGACCGCGCACGGCGTCGTGCACCTGCTGGGCGTGCCGCTGCAGTGGAAGCTCGCCGAACTCGGCGACCTACGTTACGCGGACGCGTATCCCGCCCCGGGCACCCCCGCGGGGATCGTGGCCGGGGCGCTGTGGTTGCTGGCCGGGGTGTTGTTCTTCGCCGGTGCCGCACTGGTGGTTCGCGGTGACGGGCGTTGGCGGACGGTGGTGTTGCTCGCGGCCGCCGTCTTGTCCCCGCTCGTGATCGCCAACGCTTCGACCGCGATGGGCGGTGTCGTCGTCGACGCGGCCCTCGTCATCGCGTGCCTCGTCACCCGTCGGCGCCGGCCTTGGTGACGTTGGACGACCCGGCGAAGCCGCGGCACGCCCCTGACCCGGCGCTGGGGGTGTCGGCGGCCGGTGCGCTGCCCGCCGACGAGGTGCTGAGCAGACTCGCCGTGGATGGGCACGGCCTCTCCCTTGCCGACGCCGCCGCGAGACTGGCCCGGTTCGGGCCCAACGCGGTCGCGTCGCATCGAACCCGGTTCTTCGTGGTCCTGTGGCACCAGCTGCGTTCGGCGTTGCTCGGCCTCCTGCTCGCCGCGGCTTTCGCATCGTATCTGGTGGGGGAGCGCAGTGACGCGATCATCATCGCCGTGATCGTGGCGTTGTCGGTCGGCCTGGGCTTCGTCAACGAGTACCGCGCGGAGAAGGCCGCTGAGGCGCTGCACTCGCAGATCCACCACCGCACGCTCGTCCTGCGTGACGGACGGCTGCGGACGATCGACGTCGTCGGGCTGGTGCCGGGCGATGTGGTCGATCTGCGGCTCGGTGACATCGTGCCCGCCGACCTCAGGCTGCTGTCCGTGGTCGCGCTCGAATGTGACGAATCGGTGCTCACGGGTGAGTCCGGCCCGGTAGAGAAGTCGACGTCGCCGGTCGGAGCCGGCGCGGCGCTCGCGGAGCTGACCGGCTGCGCGCTGATGGGCACCGTGGTGCACGCGGGTTCCGGTCGTGGCGTGGTGGTCGCCACCGGCGCGCGGACCGAATTCGGACGGATCGCGACCGGCCTCGACACGCAGCAGACCGAGACCGGTTTCCAGACCGGACTCCGCCGTTTCTCGATGCTCCTGGTCTACGTCGCCGGTGCGCTCACCGTGACGATCTTCGCGATCAACGTGGCGCTGGACCGGCCGATCATCGACGCCCTGTTGTTCTCACTGGCGATCGCCGTGGGAATCACCCCGCAGCTGCTGCCCGCCGTCGTCTCGGTCAGCCTCGCCGCCGGTTCGAAGCGGATGGCGCGGCGTCACGTGCTGGTCAAACGGCTGGTGTGCATCGAGGACCTCGGTGACGTCGACACCCTGTTCACCGACAAGACCGGCACCCTGACCCACGGCCACCTGAGCTTCATGCGCACGATCCCGGCTGGTGCCGGTGATCCGTTGCGGAGCGGTCTGCTGTGTACCGAAGCCGACACCGACGACGGCCACGCGATCGGGGGCAACGCCCTCGACCTGGCGCTCTGGGAGTCTCCGGCGGCGGCCGGGCACAGGGCGGCGTCAGCGGGCTGGCGTCGACTCGCGCTTCTGCCCTTCGACCACGACCGGCGCAGGGTCTCCACGCTGGTCAGCGGCCCCGATGGCACGCGAACCCTGATCGCCAAGGGCGCACCGGAATCCGTCCTGCCGCGTTGCCTCGACGTCCCGGCGACAGCCACGACGGCACTGGCCGCGGAGTTCGCCGCCGGAAATCGCGTCGTCGCCGTTGCGAGCAGGCCCGCTCCCGGCCTTGACGCGATTACCGTCGATGACGAGCGCGATCTGACGTTGCTCGGCTTCCTGGTCTTCCTCGACCCGCCGAAACCTGATGCCGCACAGGCACTTGAGCGGCTCGCCCGGCTCGGGATCACGGTCAAGATCGT
>NZ_JAYMZS010000221.1:0-6391 GCF_035828755.1 Amycolatopsis sp. H20-H5
CGCCACGCTTTCGCGCGTGGCGTCGAAGGCCAGGTGCACGTGGACGTTGAACATCCCGGCGAGCACCGTCCCGTCCGGGAAGTCGTGGTGCACGGCGTCCACCGGCGCCTGGGCCAGCACCTGGGCGCGCGGTCCGACGGCGGTGATGAAGCCCCCGGAGACCAGTACGGCTCCGTCGCGGATCGGGGTCGCCGGGCGCGGCAGGACCTGGCCCGCGGTGATCACGGTGTGCACAAACGTTCTCCCTACGCAGGTTCCGGCAGCGCCGCCGCGAGCGCCAGCAGGGGCCGGACTTCGGATTCGAGGTCGTTCGTCTCGCCGGGCAGCACCAGCCGGGCCTGGTGCCCGCTCTGCTCCCCGGCGTTCTGGCGGTTCAGCGCCGCCTCGAGCGCGGCCGCCGCGCCACCGGGGTCCTCGACCGCCAGCGTGGTGAGGTCGGTGTCCAGATACGGGCTGAGCTGCACGAGCCCGTCGCGGATCTCGATCACCCGCCGGTAGTAGCGGCGGTGCACGGTGCGCGGCCGCAGCCGTTCCCAGAAGCCCAGCGGCCCGGCGCGCAGCTCGATCGACGGGTACGCGCGCACCAGCAGTGTCCACAAAGGAGCGAGACGCCGGTGGTCGCGCCGGTGCAGGCGCCGCCGTCGCAGCGCGGAGAGCCGCGCCCGCGCACCCGGGTAGGTGATGCCGACCAGGAACGCGACCGTGCCTAAGCTCACCAGCGGGATGGCGAGCAGCAGCAGGAACGGCACCGTCGGCCCGAACGCCCACGCGATGACGATGTACAGCGCGCGCGTCACACTGCCCGCGGCCGACGCGGCGAGCCCCGCGGCGGAGATCCGCAGGCCGGTGCGCAGCACGCGGTCCGCCGTGCGCTGATAGCGCACGATCCAGCCCACGCACGAGCTCAGGCCGTAGATCAGGTAGAGCCCCGCGCCGAGGTAGAACAGCGCGATGCCCGGGATATGCACGCGGTCCGGGCTCAGCGCTTCGCCGCGGTCCTCGAACGGTGTGCTCGCCGTGGCGACGCACATCAGCGCGATCGACATCGCCAGCGGGACCAGCTCGGCCGCCGCCCTGAACCGTCGGCGCGGGCCCGGCGTCGAGCCGAGGAAGAAGATCAGCAGCGAGCACAGGGCCGAGGACAGCAGGACGTTGTTGGCCAGCCGCCCGGCGCCCTTCCCGGCGAGTCCGTCGAGCCAGTCGTCGACCGGCTGCTGCTGGAAGAGGAAAGCCGCCGCGATGAAGGCGATGGCGATGGTCACGGCCCACAGCGGAAGCCGTTTGGGCGCTCGCTGCAGCTGGTAGACGCGCCAGCCGAGGGTGAGCGCGAACAGGACCATCACCGGGATGGTGACGGGATTGAAGAGTGTCTTCACAACCACCCTTGATGGTCGCCCAGGGTGCCCTGGATCCGGCGGAGATCTCGGTCGCCCGCGCGTCGCGGGATCGTGTAGTTCAGCACGGACGCCCACTCCAGGATGATGGTCGCCACGGTCTCCGCCTCCCACTCGTCGGCCTCGTCGTAGGACGTCCGGCGCAGCGCGCGGCGGACCGCGTCGCGGTCGATGCCGGGACCGAGCTTGGGCAGGAAGTCACCGGGCTCGGCGTCGCCGTTGGGATGGTGATCGGCCAGCAGGTGACCGAGTTCGTGCAGGATGATGTGGTCCTGGTGGGACTTGGTGGTCTCCTGCTGGAAGAAGATGTAGTCGGCGGTCGTGGTGGCGATCCAGCAGCCGAACGGGCCGGGCACCTCCAGCGGGTACGGCATCAGCCGGATCGGCTTGCCGCGGTGCGTGCCGAGGCGCTCGCACAGGACGGTGACGTCCAGCGGCGGATCGATGTCCAGGCTCTTGAGCAGGCTGCGGCAGCGCTTGCGCAGTTCGCGTTCTTTCATCGCCCCCACCGTTCCGGCTCAGCCCCGGCGGTTGTCCGGGGTGTCGCGCTCCGCCCGCTCATACCTTTCCACGAGCTCGAGCAGATCCATAACCTGCCTGCGTCCCTGGGGTGAGAGTTCCTGGGCGCGCATCGCCATCAGCCGGGCCTCGCCGCCGGACACGTTCGGCTCGGGTTCCTGGCTTTCGTTGTCGTCGAAGAAGTACGTCACCGGCACGCCGAACAGCCGCGCCAGCGCCTCCACGTAGTGGATCTTCGGGTTGATCCGCTTGCCGGTGGCGAGCTGCTGGAGGTACGCGGGCGACATGGCCGGACCGTCCGCGCGCTCGATCGCCGCCGACAGTTCGCGATAGCTGTGCGGGGCCTCGTCGTCGGCTCGCACCGAGTCGATGAGCGCACTCAGCTTTTCGGCGAAGGTTCTGTGGCGAGGCATGGTCACCCTCCGTTCCGTAGGCGCAGTGTAACTCCCTGCCCACTGTACGCAAATGTTGACAAGTGTATGCAATGGTTTACAGTTGGCCAGGAGGTCACCCCTCGACCCGGGCGGCCCCTCGCGACGAATTTTGTGCCCTGGGGGTGTGCGAAAGCCGGCGCGAGAGGTTGTTCGGTGTTCTGATGAGCAAGATCGGCCAACGTGTAGTACGCTGAGGAAGTCAAGGTTGATCGCCCTCTGGGCGAACCCTTGGCAACAGGCCTGTTGCCGGAGGTCGACCCCCAGGGCTTCCGGTAACAGGCCCCTTACTTTTTTCAGGCCTGTTCCTCGGGACACCCGCTCTTCAGGACACCCGCCCCTCAGGACATGAGCGTCGCGGCCACCGTCGCCCCAAGCTCCCGGCAGGCCGCCAGCTCGGCCTTGCCCGGTTCGCCGGTGACGAGCACGGTGCCCGAGACCTTCTCCCAGCCGAGCCCCGTCGTGACCGACTCGATCCCGCGCACGGCGCCGGTCATGTCGCTGTTGCCGTGTACGTACAGCCCGAACGGGCGCCCGCGGGTCGCGTCGAGGCAGGGGTAGTAGGCGAGGTCGAAGAACACCTTGAGCGCGCCGCTCATCATGCCGAGGTTCGCCGGGGTGCCGAGCAGGAACCCGTCCGCGGCCAGCGCGTCGGAGACGGTCGCCGCGAGCGCGGGCCGCCGGACGACGTCGACTCCCTCGATCGCGGGATCGGTCGCGCCCGCGACCACGGCTTCGAACATCGCCTGCGTCGACGGCGAGGGCGTGTGGTGGACGATCAGCAACGTGGGCACGCGGGCCAGCCTAGAACCCGGACGTCAGGTGAGCAGCGCCTCGACGTCGGCGCGCAAGGTGGAGAGCCGCGCCTTCGCGGCTTCGCGAGCTGAGGCGAGCTCGCCGGTCACGGGCTGGATCACCTGCAGGTACGCCTTCAGCTTCGGCTCGGTCCCGGACGGCCGGATCACCACGCGCAGGCCGTCGCCGCTCAGCCGCAGCACGTCGGCCTCCGGCAGCAGGTCCTCCGGCGTGAGCTCGGCGCCCGCCAGCTTCGACGGCGGTTCGGCCCGCAGCCCGGCCATCAGCTTCGCGCGCACGGACAGGTCCGTGACCCGCGGCGAAACCTGGTCGGTGAGGTACACCCCGTGGCGCGACGCGAGCTCGTCGAGCACGTCCAGCGGCGTCCGGCCCTGCTCCTTCAGCGTCGCGGTGAGGCTCGCGGCCAGCACCGCGGCGGCGATGCCGTCCTTGTCCCGCACGAAACCCGGGTTCACGCACAGCCCGAGCGCCTCTTCGTAGGCGAACACCAGCCCGTCGCCCGCGCGGACCAGCCACTTGAACCCGGTCAGCGTCTCCGCGTACCGCGCGCCGTGGTCCTTCGCGATCTCGCCCAGCAGCGACGCCGAGACGATCGTGGTGGCGACCAGCGGATCCGGCCGGGCCACCTTGTCCACTGTGGACAGCACGTACCAGCCGAGCAGCACGCCGGTCTCGTCGCCGCGCAGCATCCGCCACGACCTGTCCCGCTCGCGCACACCCAGCGCGCAGCGGTCGGCGTCCGGGTCGAGCGCGATCGCGAGGTCGGCCTCGGTTTCGGCCGCGAGCGCGAGCAGCAGGTCCGTCGCGCCGGGCTCCTCGGGATTCGGGAACGAGACGGTCGGGAAGCCGGGGTCCGGCTCGGACTGCTCCGCGACCAGGTGCGGCTCGGCGAACCCGGCGCGGGCGAACGCCAGCCGCAGGGTTTCCGCGCCGACGCCGTGCAACGCGGTCGCGGCCACCTTCACCGTGCGGGTCGTGCTCCGCGGGAGCCCCGCGACCTCGGCCAGATACGCCTCGCGGAGGTCCTCGCCGAGCACCTCGGCGCCCGGCGACCGCGCCACGCTGACCGCGGCCGGGGCGAGCTCGATCGCGCGCTCGATCTCGCCGTCGGACGGCGGCACGATCTGCCCGCCGGTGTTGTCGTAGAGCTTGTACCCGTTGTCCGCGGGCGGGTTGTGCGACGCGGTGATCTGGATCCCGGCGACCGCGCCCAGGTGCTTCACCGCATACGCGAGAACGGGGGTCGGGAGCGGGCCCGGCAGTACTTTCGCCTGAAAGTTCGCGGCCTGGAGCACCTCGGCCACGGCGGTCGCGAAGGCTTCCGAACCATGTCGCGCGTCACGGCCGACGACGACCACACCACCCTGATGGCCCTGGGCCAGCAGCCAGGTGACCACCCCCGCGGTGGTCCTGGTGACGACGGCGACGTTCATCCCGTTCGGCCCCGCCCGCACCGGTCCGCGCAGGCCCGCGGTCCCGAACTCCAGCGACCCGGCCATCCGATCGGCCAGCTCGTCCGCCACCAGCGGCTCGCCGCCCATCGCTCGGGCGAGCAGGCCCTGAAGCTCCGCGCGCGTCTCGGCGTCGGGATCGTCGGCGATCCAGCGGAAGGCCTTGTCGCGCAGCGCGGGGGTCAAAGTGTTCGTCACCGAATCAGCGTACGGGGTAGCTTCGAAGAGTGCGTTTGATCTTCACGTCTTTGGCGTCCCACGGTCATTTGTATCCCCTACTCCCGTTGGCGGTCGCGGCTCGCGACGCCGGCCATCACGTCCTCTTCGCGACAGCGGAGGACTATCTGCCCATTGTGCGCAAAGCGGGTCTCGAAGCCGCGCCCGCCGGGATCGGCATTTCCGCCGCGTTCGCCGAGCGGCCCGGCGCCGACGGCCGGACCCGCGCGGAGCTCTCCCCGGCGGAGCTGATCCCGCTGGCCGCGAGCATCTTCGGCGAGATGCTGCCCCGCCGGTTCGTCGCCGGCCTCGGCCCGCTCATCGAACGAGAACGGCCCGACCTGGTGATCTACGAGTTCGCCAACCCCGGCGGCGGCCTCGCGGCCGCGCTCGCCGGGGTACCCGCGGTGTGCCACGGCTTCGGCAAAGTGAACTCCGGCGGCCTTGCCGCCTTGATGGGCGAGAGTTTGGCCGCTTATTCGGCCGAGCTCGGGTTCGCTGTCCCGCCGCTGGATGTGCCGTTCGTCGACATCTGCCCGGAGTCCGTCCAGTCGGCCGAATTCATGCAGAACCCGAAACGGGTACCGCTGCGGCCGGTCGGATGGAACGAGCCCGGAGATCTTCCCCGTGGTCTTGGCCGTCCTTTGGTGTATCTCACGCTGGGTACCGCGATGGGCGATGTGCCGGTTTTGAAGGCCGCCATCGACGGGCTTGCCGGACTTGACGTCCAGGTGCTGGTGGCAACCGGGCCGACTGTCGAGGTTTCGGCGCTGGGAGAGGTTCCGGAGAACGTTCGGCTGGAGGCTTGGGTGCCTCAGGCGGACTTGTTGCCGCAGGTGGATCTGGTCGTCCACCACGGAGGGTCCGGGACCACCCTGGGGGCTTTCGGGGCAGGGCTGCCGCAGCTCGTGCTCCCACAGGGAGCCGATCAGTTCACCAACGCCGAGGCCGTTTTCGAGGCCGGGGTGGGGGATCGGTTGCTGGGGGAGGCCGTTACCGGTGAGGCCGTGCGGGAGTACGCGCGGCGGTTGCTGGTGGATGAGACCGTCCGGGGTGCCGCCGGCCGGTTGGCTGCCGAGGTGGCTGGGATGCCGTCGCCGGGGGAGGTTGTGGAGTTGCTGCCCGGGTTTGCCTGAATGCCCCTGAAGGCTTGTTTGGTTGGGTCCTGAGGTGTGGCTAGAAGCCTGTGTTTTTTGGCCAGCGCGCTCACAAACTCGCGCCGCCAGGTCGCCCCTGACTTCCAGCGTAAGTGCGGCTTTGTCTTTAACGGGGGCGACCTGCCGTCGCGAGTTGGGGCGGCCTGGCGGCCGCGAAAGAGGGCGCGCGGCGGTGAAGTCTCCCCTCGCAGGGCTCGGGGAGACGCTGTGGTCTTGGCCCACAGCTGTGGTTGGGTTTTGTGGTTGGTGTTGGGGTGGGGTGGGGTTTTGCTGTCCCTGAAGGCACGGCAAAGGCAAGATCACGTTGAGTGACATTGGTTGCGTACGGTAGCGATGATAGCGAGCGCTCTGAGTGGGCTGCGGGCGATCCGTTCGGTCGTTCGTTTGATGGCGTTGGTGCCGTTGAG
>NZ_JAYMZS010000222.1:0-6334 GCF_035828755.1 Amycolatopsis sp. H20-H5
TGCCTCAAAACCCACACCCACTACAACGAAAACACAGCCTGGGCACACCACACCACCACACAAACCAGACAAAACACCACCGCCGCTTGACAAACAAAACCCAGGGATGTCTTCAGGGACAGTCAAAGTTGTGGCGGTTCGAGCTGAGCGTGCAGTTGCGCTGACCGCGCCGAGGGGCGGAATCGGCGGCCGGTCCTATGATCGTCAGCATGTGCGCGCAGATCGTGCTGGCCGAGGACGACGCGAAGCAGGCTGAGCTCGTCCGCCGGTATCTGGAGCGCGAGCACCACTCGGTCGTGGTCGTCGTGGATGGGCGGGCGGCGATCGAAGAGGTGCGCCGCCGCCGCCCGGAGCTGCTCGTGCTCGACGTGATGCTGCCCAAAGTGGACGGTCTGGACGTGTGCCGCATCCTGCGCCGCGAGTCCGACGTCCCGGTGCTGATGCTCACCGCGCGGTCCACCGAGGACGATCTGCTGCTCGGGCTCGACCTCGGCGCCGACGACTACATGACCAAGCCGTTCAGCCCGCGTGAGCTGATGGCGCGCGTCCGGACGCTGCTGCGGCGGACGCGCCTGGCGGACACCGGGACGCTGCTCACCATCGGCACACTGACCGTCGACCCGGTCCGCCATGAGGTGACCCGCGACGGCGAGGTCGTCGACTGCACCCCGGGCGAGTTCCGGCTGCTGGCGGCGATGGCGCCGCATCCCGACCGCGTTTTCACCCGCACGCAGCTGCTGGAACACCTCCACGGCTACGACCGCTACATTACCGACCGCACCATCGACGCCCACGTGCTGAACCTGCGGAAGAAGCTCGAGCGGGACCCGCGCAAGCCCGTCCACCTGCTCACCGTGTACGGGATCGGGTACAAGCTGGCGAGCGGGACGAGGGCGCCGGATGCGCCGTAGCCTGCTCATCCGCCTGCTGGCCGTCTCGGTGCTGGTGGCCGTGTGCTCGATCGCGGCGACGGCGTGGCTGGCCGCGCGGACGGCCACCGGCGCCATCGAGCAGGAACAGGGCCGCGCCCTCGCCGACGACAACCGGATCTACACCACCCTGCTCGACTACGCCGCCACGCATCCGAACTGGTCCGAGGCCGGGCCGGTGGTGGCCAACCTCGCGCGGCAGACCGGCCGCCGCGTCGCGCTGCTCACCCAGGACCGGCGGCCGATCGCGGACTCGGTGGCCAAGCCGGACCCGCTGCCGTCGACGGCCTCGGCGGTGGTCGACCCGCTGGCCGTTGACCCCGCGCTGGTCGCGGACTCGGGCGTGGACCGGGTAGCGCCCGCCGCGCTCGGTCCGTTCCGGCTGCCCGCCGGCGAGCTGACGGAGCTGCGCGGGCGGGGGCAGAAGGTGCTCGCCTGCGTCCGCGGCCGGACCGGCAGTGGCACGCTGACCGAGGCCCCGAATGGGCATCCCCGGATCGAGAGTCCCTACCAGCTCACCGGAGTCGGCTGCGGGGTGTCGTTCCTGTCCGATCCGACGCCCACCGAGGAAACCGCGCTGACCGCGTTGGCCAAACTGGTCGACGACTGTCTTTCGCGCCGGGGGATCGGCCCGGTGAAGCTCAACCTCGACCGGACCTGGATCTCGGCGCCTGCCAAAGGGGCCGACTCCAGCGGGCTGGTCGTGCAGGACACGCAGCAGACGATCCAGGCCTGTGTCACCACTTCCCGGCACGAGCAGCTCGCGTCGTTCGTCTCGCCGTCGGCGCTGCTGTTCGTGACCAGCACCGGCGGTGCGCCGCCGACCACGTTCGACCTGTCGGCGGGCAACCGGATCCGGATCGCCGGGGTCGCGGCGGCGGTGCTGGCGCTGACGATCGTGGTCACCGTGCTGGCCGGGACCAGGCTGGTCCGGCCGCTGCGGGCGCTGACCGGCGCGGCGCAGCGGATGAAGGAGGGCGACGCCTTCGCGCGCGTCGACGTCAAGGGCAAGGACGAGCTCGCGCGGCTGGCGGTGGCGTTCAACGAGATGTCGGCCGCCCGCGAACGGCTGGAGGAACAGCGGAAGGCGATGGTCAGCGACATCGCCCACGAGCTGCGCACCCCGCTGAGCAACATCCGCGGCTGGCTGGAGGCGACCGAGGACGGCGTGAGCGAGCCTGGTCCCGCACTGGTCAGCTCGCTGCTGGAGGAGGCGCTGCAGCTCGAGCACATCGTCGACGACCTCCAGGACCTGTCGATGGCCGACGCCGGGAAGCTCCGGCTGCATCCCGAGCCGGTGTGGCTCGTCGACCTGCTCGCGCAGGTCGAGGTCGCGCACGGCGGCCGCGCGCGCGAGGCGGGCGTCACCCTTTCGGTGCGGGCGGACGACGTCGAGCTGCGGGCCGATCCGGTGCGGCTGCGCCAAGCCGTCGACAACCTCGTCACCAACGCCGTCCGGCACACGCCCGAGGGCGGGACCGTGACCGTGCGCGGGCGCCGGGACGACGGCGAGGTCGTCATCGAGGTCACCGACACCGGCGAGGGCATCGCCGCGGACGAGCTGCCGCAGGTGTTCGACCGGTTCTGGCGGGCCGACAAGTCCCGCAGCCGCCCGGCCGGGGGCAGCGGCCTCGGTCTCGCGATCGTGAAGAAGCTGATGGAGGCCCACGACGGCACGGTGACCGCGGCGAGCACGGCGGGCGAGGGCTCGACGTTCACGCTGCGACTGCCGCCGGCGGACTGAGCCGCCCGCGAGCGATGATTCCGGTCCCCGGCGGGAGTCTCACCTTCGCAACGTCACCCACGAGAGAGTGTGCGCCATGGCCAAAACTGATTCCCGCCTCGAGACCGGCACCTGGTCCCTGGTCCACGCCGAGCGGGCGGCCCTCGCGGCCGACCTCGCGAAGCTGACCGGCGAGCAGTGGACGACCCCGTCGCTGTGCACCGGGCTGACGGTGCGTGAGGTGCTCGCGCACCTCACCTCGGCGGCGCGGCTGAACCCGCCGCGGTGGCTGGCCGGGGTGATCCGCTGCCGGTTCGACTTCGACAAGCAGGTGGCGATGCGCCTGGCCGAGCAGCTGGGCGCGTCCGCGGGCGAAACGCTGGAGCGGTTCCGCGGCGTCGTCACGAGCACGACCAAACCGCCGCTGCCCGTGGTGGCGGTCCTGGGCGAAACGCTCGTGCACGGCGAGGACATCCGGCGTCCGCTGGGTATCCGGCGCGACCATCCGCTCGAGACGATCACCCAGGTCGTCGAGTACTACCAGGGCTCGGACCTCGTCGTCCTTGCCAAGGGACGGATCGGCGGGCTGCGCCTCGTCGCGACCGACGGCGGTTTCACCACCGGTTCCGGGCCGCTCGTGTCCGGCACCACGGTGGCGCTGATGATGGCGATGACCGGGCGCGGGGCGTACTGCGACGAGCTCGAAGGGGACGGCGTCGCGACCCTGCGTGAGCGCTGCGGCGGGGTGTGACGCGGCGGTCGGCGTCTGGGAACGGACACGCGGCGGCGAGCTTCTCGGTCGGCCCTTGGCGCGTGATCACGTTCGGGCAGCAGGCTTTCAGGGAACGGGCGTTCGGGTGAGCTTGAGCGCCAGTGTCGGGCACGCGGCCGCGGCCTGGCGGGCTTCGGCCGTGAGGTGCGCGGGCAGGGGCTGGCGGTCCACGATCGGGTACCCCCATTCGTCGAGGTCGATCAGTTCGGGCAGCACTTCCGCGCACAGTCCGTGGGCGCGGCAGCCGATGGGGTCGACCGTCAGCCGGGTCTCGGTCATGACCTGCCTGCCGAGGTGAGACACGGGCGGCCCGCGGAGTGCGCGGCGGCGTCCGCTTCGAACACGCGCAACGCGCTCGCGGCCAGCCGGACCGCGCCGTCCGGATGGGCGCACGCGCCCCGGCCGGACAGCACGGGAAGCCGTTGCCGCAGCCGTGCGCGTGTCGCGGGGGACGCGCCGGGGCGCGCGAGTTCGGCGAAGTCCGCGGCGACGGCGGGCAGGCCGAACATGCACGGCCCGCACTGGCGGGCGGATTCCCCGGCGAGATAGGCGAGGATCCCCGCGGTTTCCGTGAGCCCGCAGCCTTCCGGCGACAGGACGTGCAGCACGGCGACGCCGAGCGACGCGCCCGCTTCGCGCAGGTGCTCGAAGGTCAGCGGGAGCGCTGCGGCGGCGGGCAGTGGCAGCCAGTTCCCGCCGTAGCCGCCGACCAGCACCGCCCGCGAGGCCGCCGTGGCGCCCGCGCGCTCGATCACCGCGCCGAGCCGGGTGCCCGCCG
Source organism: Amycolatopsis sp. H20-H5 (assembly GCF_035828755.1). Taxonomy (NCBI): domain Bacteria; kingdom Bacillati; phylum Actinomycetota; class Actinomycetes; order Pseudonocardiales; family Pseudonocardiaceae; genus Amycolatopsis; species Amycolatopsis sp. H20-H5. The sequence goes on from NZ_JAYMZS010000222.1 coordinate 4,203, forward strand.
GGACTTCCAGCACCAGGCCGTTCACCGTGACCAGCGTCGTGTGCGTCCCGCGGTACACCTCGCCGCCCACCCGGACCGCGAGGGCGAGCTGGGCCAGCGTGTCGACGTTGTCGACGAGGGTGGGACGGCCGCGCACGCCGCGTTCGGCGGGCCGGGGCGGGGTGACCGTCGGGCGCGCGTCGCCGGTGGTCAGGAAGTTGACCAGGGCGGACTCCTCACTCGCGACGTACCGGGTGGGCACCCGGCTCACCAGCACCGGCAGCGGGTCCCCGGACCGTTCGGCCAGCGCGGCCAGGACGCTGGCCTCGGCCGGGCTGCCCGCGTGCAGGCAGAGGTGGGCCTCGCGGGCGCCGACGGCGTTGGCGGCCAGCATCAGGCCGTCGAGCACCAGGTGCGGAGCGCGCGAAAGCAGGGTGAAGTCCTTGCGGCTCAACGGTTCGCCTTCACAGCCGTTGGCCACCACGATCGGTGACCGGCGGCCGCGGACGGCGCGCAGCTTCACCGCCGTGGGGAACCCGCCGCCGCCACGGCCGCGCAGCCCGCCCGACTCGGCGGCCGCCACCACGTCGGCGTGCCAGGGGATCGGCCCGTAGCGCCGCCGGTGCCCGGCGAGGTCGAGCCGCCCTTCGGTGAGCACACCGAGCACGGGGAGGGGACGTTCGAGGGTGTTCACCGGTTACCTCGCTCGGATCGGGGCAGGCTTGCGGGCCTCGGTATCGGGATGGGTGGCGAACGCCCGGCAGGCCACCGCGATCACCACGGCGAGCACGCAGAGGCTGTCGAGCGTGAGCACCCAGGCGCGGTTCCCGTCCGCTTCGGCCATCCCGAAGCCGTGCACCACGGCGATGGGCCAGCAGAGGTAGGACAGCCAGTGCACGGCGCGCCAGGCGCGCAGCGGCATCCGCGTACGGAGCAGGCTGGTGATCAGGACGGCGAGCAGCACGTCCAGCGCCAGTGTGCCCAGGCCGAGCCAGAACGGCTGGTAGGACGAGACGAACGGGACCACGACGTCGACCCAGCGCAGCGAGACGTACGAGTCGAGCACGGCGGTCGCGATGTGCACCGTCAGGAACGCGACGCTGAGCAGGGACAGGTTCCGGTGGAGTTCGGCGACCGCGAACCGGGCCCACGCCGGGCTCTGGACGCGCCCGGAGGTCAGCGTGCCGAGCACCATCGTGGCGGTGAACAGGACCAGCGCCACCAGTCCGGTCGCGCGGCTGACGTACCAGAGCGTCATGCCGCCACCCCGCGGGTTTCGTCGGCGGGCCAGCCGCCGACGACGTGGACTTGGCCGTCCACGCCGACGAGCCTGGCGGGCAGCCGTCCCGTCGCAAGCCAGGACGGGGCCGCCGAACCGAGCACGATCGCGCCGGTGGTCGCGGTGTTGGCGTCCACACAGGACAGTGCGGCCGCGCTCACCGTGCGCCAAAGGGCCACCGGGACGTCCCCGGTGCGGGGGTCGACGATGTGGTGCACCGTGCGCCCGGCCCGCCGCCAGGTGCGCTGGGTGATGCTGGACGTCGCCAGGCCGCCGGAGCGCAGCGTCACCGGGACACCGTGCTCCGCGGCGCGCGCGTGGTTGTCCCCGACGGCGATCCGCCAGCCGCCGGGAGGGGGCGGGCCGTCGGCGCGGAGGTCGCCACCGAGCCCGACCAGCACCCCGGCGCCGGTCCGGCGGGCGATCGTGACGGCCGCCCGGTCGGCGGCCAGCGCCTTGGCCGTCGCGCCCAGATCGAGCAGGACACCCCTGGGCAGCACGACCTCGCCGCGCGCCGGGTCCAGCAGCACGCGGTGCCAGCCGGGAACCGGCCCGGCCGGGCCGACCGCGGCCGCGCTTTCACCGGCCACTTCGGGAAAGTCGCGGTCGTAGCCGAGTTCGCGCACCGCGGCGCCGACGGTCGGGTCGACCAGGCCTTCGGTCAGCCGGGCCGCCCGCAGTGCCACCCGGATCGCCTCGAACAACAGCGGGCCGACCCGGGTGGCGCGACCGGCGGACTCGTGCAGGCGTGAGATCTCCGAGTCCGCACGGAACCGGCTGCAGGCCAGGTCGAGTTCGGCCAGCCCGGCCCGCAGCAGGTCTTCCGCCCGGCCGAGCCCGGCGGGGTCGGTGACCAGCAGGACCGCGGTCGTGC
>NZ_JAYMZS010000223.1:0-6168 GCF_035828755.1 Amycolatopsis sp. H20-H5
CTTCCCGAGTCGCACCGCCCGCGACGCCAGCCCGCCCAGCAGAAGGAATGGTCACACGCAAACACTCGCACAACCAGCAGCCGATATCACGAACCGACACGCAAAGATCTAGCTCTGTAGTACTAGAGGTCGAAGCCGACGACCCAGCGTTGCGCCGGGGTTCCGTTGCATCTGAAGATCTGCATGGCCAACCCCACGTCCGCCCGGCCACCGGGCACGTCGACGCAGAAGCCGGTGTCACGGAAACCGATCCGCGACTCCAGGATCGTGACGTTCGGCAGGTCGACGTTGGTGTTGTATTCCTCGTTGCTGATCCGCTTGCACTCGCCCTGCAGCAGGCGTGTCCCGTTGACGGCGCCGCCGAAGGCGTCGAAACAGAAACCGCTGGCCTGGTTGAGGAACATGTAGTGATGGCTGCCGACCCGCTGCTCCAGCCAACCCTGCGCGGCGTTGTTACGATCGCACGGCATCTGCACGATCGCCGCGGTTTCGGCGGTGGATCCGCCTTCGGGCTGCAGGCACAGGGAGCTGCCGCTGTTCTTGATGAGATGGAAGGCGGACGCGTCGGCCGCCGTGGCGGTGGCGGTGAGACCGACGCCCGCCAGCATTAACGTGGCGGCCAGACCGCCAAGGATGTTTCGCACCATGGTACGCATGAGCTCGAGGTTCTCCTTCGGCGAGAGTGTTCGCGGGCTGCGAACTTCGAGCGATCCTGACAGCCGCCGTCGACACCTCATCGACAATCCGTCGACAACCCCCAGACAACCCGTCGAGAATGGCGGGGCCGCACCTCCCGAGTCTCCGGTGGCGAGGGTCAGCTGCGCGCAGGGCGTTCCCGCAGATGCTTTTCGAGGGTACGGCGGAGCTTGCGTTCCGAGAGCCGTCCGTAGGAAAGGGGCCTGCCCTCGACGAAAACGCCCGGTGCGAACAACATGCCCGCCTGGATGGCCACCCGCTGTCCGTCCTCAGTGGACAGGTCGACCTCGGTCACCCGCAGCGGAAACTCGGTGCCCACCCGGTCGAGGATCCCTTTGGCGTGGTCACAGAAGGCGCAGACGTGCTGGGTCAGCAGGGTGATCGCCAGTGGCCTGGTCACGGCGCGCGTTCCGCGGTCAGGTCCGCGAGCATCTTTTGTGTGGGCAGGAACATCGTGTAGGCCGGTGCGCCGCCGTAGTCGGCCCGCCAGCGGATCGTCCCGTCCGGGCCGACCAGCACGAAGCTGTGGCCGTCGCGTGTGTCGCCCATCATCCCGTAACTGTTCGCGCGGTATGCCTGGGAAACCCGCATCGTCGGGTCCGAAAGCACCGAGGTGGACAGCTTCTCATCGGTCACTTTCCGCCCGATGAGGTCGGCCGGATCGGTGGTGATCGACACGACGGTGTCCACACCCGCGGCTTTCAGTGCGGGCCGGTTCTTTTCCAGGTCGCGGATCTGGTCCCAGCACGGCTGGCAGGACAGGCCTTCCTGGAAATACAGCAGCACGCTCTTACCCCGGAAATCGGCAAGCCCGACCTGACTGCCGGTGTCCGAAGTCAGCGTGAAGCCCGGAGCCGCGGTGCCCGTCCCGGGTTGACCCGCCACGTGTTCGAAGCCGGAGCCGCCCGCGGTGCCGCCGTTCGCGCTCTGCGAGTTCCGGTAGACGGCGAACAGCACGACCGCGGCGAGGACGACCACCACCGCACCGATCATCGTCGACCGGCGGGCACGCCTGCTGTCCGAGACGGATTTCGTGGCTTTACCGCTGATCTTGCTCACGTCGGTTCTCCTCGACGATCTGGGAATCGATGGGATATCGGTCTCGGGGGGGCACCTTCACCCGCACGGCGCGCCGGACGAACAGGGCGAAGCCGAGCGCCAGCACCACGACGACGACCCAACCCAGGATCCAGGACAGGTTGTTCAGGACGACACTGCTGAGGTGCCGCAGCCACGCGCTGATCTCGGTCTGCCAACCGCCGCTGGGCATTCCCGGGCCGGTCAACGCGAGCACCACGGCGAGCACACTCATGACGATCATCAGGCCGCCGCTGACCGCACTGCCCAGCACCAGCCGCCGCCCACCCAGCCGCACCACGATGGCACGGTCGGTGAGCAGCAGGGTGGCGCGTTCGCGCAGCTTGTCCTGCACCAGCGCCGCCAGTGCCAGCGGCGCGACCATGCCCGCGACGTAGGAAACACCGATGGCAAACGCCGCGGGGGAACGACGCGGCGGCACCGGAAAGCACCGCCACACCGGCGAGTACCGGTGCGCAGCAGGCGCTGGCCGCGCCGGAGAACGCGCCGAGCGGCGTACGCCGAGCTGAAGCTGCCCTCGCTGGCCGCCCGCCCGCCGGGCATGGGCAGGTTGGGCTTCCACCCGGCCAGCGTCGCGACTCCCCCGGCGACCATGACCACCCCGCCGATGGAGAAGATCCACCGGTGCTGGGTGAGCAGCAGGCTGCTCAGAAAAGTGGCGCCCAGCCCGATCGGCAGGATGATCGTCGCCACCCCGGCGCCGAACACCAGCGTGGCGGGGACCACGCCGCCGCGGTGGCGGAACCCGGTGGACAGGTAAGCCGGAAGCATCACCGATGCGCGGCACGACGCCAGCAGCGTCGTGCCGAACAGCAGTTCACCCATCGCACGCACCGGCCGTCGTCGATTCAAGGCTGCCTCCCGGCAGCACGGATGCACGCATAACGCTCCTTCATCAGCCACCAGATACTATCTACGTACGTAGATAGTATCTGACGAAGAGGTGTGGTCTCTGTTCGCTTGGCCGCCGCCTCAGCCGCCGGAACAAAGCACGGGTTCGCCGACGTACCCTGTGCTGGAGACGGGCGGGATCGGGAGGTCGGGTGCGCGGGTTCGGGGACCTGGAGGCGGTGCTCATGGATCGCCTGTGGAATCGCGAGGGCACGACGACGGTCCGTGACGTGTTCGAAGACCTGCGTCAAGAGCGGGAAATCGCTTAGAAGGCGTCTGAGAACTGTCGCAGCAGCCGCCGCTCGAAGCCTCGGGCACCTGTCCTTCGAAGCCGCCTACCCTCCACAAAGGACGAAAAATCCACCCATTCGCCCGTTTCATACCGCCATGACCGTTTCATGTGTGCCCCTGAAGGCCACCATGACAGCGTTAAACGCCGTGAAGGCTCCCATCAGGGCACACGGCAAACCTGGGGTCGCGACCGAAGGGACCTTCCCTCGACTCAACCTCGCAAAAGTCCCCTTCACCAGAACAGACCGTGTGAAAGTCCCCCGTCAGTCACGCGGCCCTCGGCGCCAAACTGGACGACATGACATCAGTTTCCGGACGCCCTCTTACACCGCGGTCATGACCACCATGGACAACCTGCATCGCAAGGGCCAGCTCAAACGCGAGCGGCGCGGCAAGGCGTTCGCCTACTGGCCGACCTGGACACGCGAGCAGTACAGCGCCCGCCTGATGCGCACCGCGCTGGACGCCGGAGGCGACTCTCGCGTCGTGCTGACCCATCTCCTGGAGTAGATGACCGAGGAGGAGTCGACGACTCTGCGCCAGGCGTTGCACCAGCTGTCCACGGCAGAGGACGCCCCGTGAGCGTCGCCGTCTGCCTCCTGCTCTACAGCTTCACCGTCGCGGTCCTGGCACCGCGGCCACTTCGCCGGTTGACCCGCGCCGGAGTGGCTCCACGGCTCGGGGTGATCACCTGGCTGGCGGTGCTGGGCAGCGTCGTCGCGTCCTGGGTGGTCTCGGCGGCCTTTCTCGCCGGTGAACTCGTCAGTGACTGGAACCGGCCCGGACAGATCGCCAGCGCCTGTTTCGCCGCGCTGAGCGCGATCGCGACCGGCCGCTCGGGCCTGCTCCTGCAGGCCGGGCTCCTCGCCCTGGCCTCGCTGGCCGCCTTCGCGATGGCCGTGCTGGGCTGGCGGCTGGGTCGCTTTCTGGCGACCGCACGAGCGCACACCCACCAGCACGCGCAGGCGGCCCGCCTCGTCGGCCGCCGCGTCGACGGGCTGGAAGCAGTGGTGCTCGACGCCCCCGAACGCGTCGCCTACTGCGTGGCGGGGCGGCCCGGCACCATCGTGGTCACCAGCTCGGCCCTCGACGTGCTCGACGACCGGCAACTGAGCGCGGTCCTGGCCCACGAACGCGCCCATCTGGCCGGTCGTCATCACCAGATCCTGGCCGTCACCCGGGCGCTGGCAACGATCCTGCCCCGGGTGGAGCTGTTCACCACCGGCGCGGCCGAGGTCGCCCGGCTGCTGGAGATGTGCGCCGACGACGCCGCGGTGCGCGGCCACGGGCACCGCACGTTGCTACGGGCACTGCTCGCCCTGTCCGGCGGAGCCCCGCTTCCCCGAAACGCCCTCGGCGCCACCGGTGTCGGCGTGGTGGCCCGCGCGCAACGGCTGGCCGCGCCCGCCAAACCCGGCGTCCGGTGGCGGGCCCGGCTGGCGTTGAACGCGGTCGTCCTACTGGTGGCCGGAGGCCCGCTGCTGACGGCGGCCCTGGCCGCCGGGGGGGCTCGCGCTGTGCAACCCCACGATCGGCTGACCACGCGGATTCCCCCGCTGTCGATTCGGGGCCGTCCCGTTCGACGCACCGGTATGACTGACACCAGGAACGAGCCGATCTCGACCAGTAATCTCGACCGATATGGGTCCGCGGAGCTGCCGTGGAGCCGTCCGCGCGACGTCCTCGCCAGCGACACACCCAAGACAGACCTGACGTTCTTCGTCGCGACCGTGCGGCCCGACGGGCGGCCGCACTCGGCGGGCGTCGGGGCCGTCTGGGTGGACGGCGCGCTGTACTTCACGAGCGGGCCGGGCACCCGCAAGTCGCGCAACCTGGCGGCGAACCCGGTCTGCAGCGTGTCGGTCCGCTTGCGCGGCATCGACCTCACGTTGGAGGGCAAGGCACTCCGGGTCACCGATCCGTCCACTTTGGAGCGACTGGCGGCCGTTTACCGGACGGGCGGCTGGCAAGCTTCGGCGGAGGGCGACGGACTCACCGCCCCCTACAGCGCGCCGAGCGCGGGACCCGCACCCTGGCACCTGTACCGCCTCACGCCGCACACCGCCATCGGCGTGGCCACCGCCGAACCGCACGGCGCCACCCGCTGGGACTTCGCCCACTGAGCAGGCCCGTGTCCCCGATGGGAAAGAAACAATCAGCACACTGCCGCCTACCGTTATTTCCTGGACCCGTGGAAGGAAAATTCCGGCGTTTGGGCCGGAGGGCCCGAGAGTGATATCACCAGGCATGCTCCTCGTGCGGACATCGCACGAACGAGCGAATTCGGTGATCCCGCGCGAGTGGTGATCTGGGGAAAGGTGATGGCATGCCCTTGAGGCGTAGAGCGTTTGCCGCCGGCGTGGCCGGGCTGTTCAGCGGGCTGTCCTGGGCGGCAGCACGTCCGGCGGAGGCCGCCTCGGTTCCGCCCTTCCGGCTCGACCAGCTGACCCTGGTCAACCTGTCGCACGTCAACGACCCGGCCAAGACCAATGGGTTCCCCGGAGACCCGGCGTTCACCCTCGAGACCATCGCGACCATCCCCCAGGAGGGCTACTACCTGCAATTCGTCCGCGAGGGTGAGCACACTGGCACGCACTGGGGCGCGCCCGGGCACTTCAACACCGGTGAAGCGCTCGCCGACCAGATGGACCCCGGCGACCTGTTCCTCCCGGCGGTGAAGATCGACATCCGGGCGAAGGCGGCGGCCAACCCCGACTACGCGGTGACGATCGACGACCTCAAGGCGTGGGAACGGCGGTACGGCCGGATCCCCGACGGCTCGATGGTGGTGCTGTGGACCGGGTGGGAGTCCCGCTGGGGCACGCCGTCGTTCCCGAACCTCGACACGGACGGCGTCATCCACCAGCCCGGTTTCTCGATCCCCGCGGTGAAATGGCTGATCGACACCGGCCGGATCGGGCGTCGCGGCGGCACCGGCACCGACACGTTCAGCCCCGACGTCGGCACCGAGGAGACGTACACCGTGTCCAAACTGGTCTACCAGCGACGCCGCGTCAGCCTGGAGATCCTGGCCAACCTGCGCACACTGCCGACCACAGGCGCGTGGGTCCTCGTCGGCGGCCCGCTCAACCGCCACGGCGCCGGCTCCACGGCGACGATCTTCGGCGTCCTGCCGCCCGGCGTGCGCGCCGACTAGCCCTTCCGTGACTGCCCCTGAAGGCCACCCTGAGG
>NZ_JAYMZS010000224.1:0-6139 GCF_035828755.1 Amycolatopsis sp. H20-H5
CGTCATCGACCAGGGCCTCCGTGCGTCTGCCTGGCGACGCGGACACCAGGCAGACGCACGAAGAAGCCACTTCAGACGACGCCTCCGCCTCCAGATGCTAGAGATCTAGCCCTGTAGTACTAGGCCCCGGACGGCTTGGGGATGTCGAAGTAGCTCGAGAAGCGCACCGCCGGGGCGTACTCGCCCTTCACCTTGACCTTGCCCGTGACGAACATGGCCGCGACCGCCGCGTTGCCGGTGGCCATGCGGATGAAGTCGTCGACCGACACGGTGATCGTCGTGTCCGGGGTCCGGGCGAGGTCGGCGCTGGAGACGCAGACGCCGTCCTCGATGACCGTCTGGAAACGGTCGAAACCGTCTTCGCCGTCGCCGTCGGAAAAGCGCCAGGAAACGACGAAGTCGACGTGCTTCGCGCGTTCGGGGAGGAAATGGTGGGACATTCTCGCGAATATCTCGTCGAGGAAGACCGCGCGTAACTCGGGGTGGTCGGCAATGGACTTGAGCTGTTCCTTCGACGCGCGGCGGACGATGTCGACCAGCACCTGGGTGGACAGTGAGCTCAGTTCGATGCCGGCGCCGGTGTCGCCCAGCATGTGCAGGGTTTCCAGCACCTGGACGAACTGTTCGCGGTTCAGGCGGGTGAGGTCGATCTTCTCGGCGAAGCCGTTGATGACGTGTGTGCCGCGTGTCCGCGATGAGGTGAGGCGACGCGGACGGGAAACGCGCAGGCGCTCACGCCAGGGCTTGGGATCCGAATAACGGGGCACGAAAAAAGTGTAGCCGGTCAGCTCGGTTTGGGAAGATCGAAGAATCCGATCAGCCCGGCCGCGAATGCGAGGTCGCCTTTTACCTTGATCTTTCCGGTGACGAACAGCACAGCCGGGGTGGCCTGGTGGGTGATCAACCGGAAGAAGTCCGCGGGCGCGATGGTGATGGTCACCTTGGGCTTCTCGCGCATCTCGCGCCCGACCGTGCACGAGCCGTGCGAGATGACCGTCTCGTAGCGGTCGTAGCCGCCGTCGCCGGTGCCGCCCGCCAGGCGCCAGTGGACGACGACGTGCAGGTTGCGGGCGCGGTCGGGGCGGATGTGCGCGCCCATGCGATTGAAGATCTCGCCGAGGACGCGCTCACGCAGCAGCCGCTCGGAGACGACGCTCTCGAGCTGCGCACGCGACGCGCGCGAGACCAGGTTCGCGAACCGGATGGGGTCGACCTTGCTCAGGTCGAACGCGGGCGCGAGCTCGGCCATCCGGATCAGCGCCGCGAGCAGCCGCCGGAAGTCGTCCTTGCCGAGGTCCTTGGGATCGACGGCGTCGGCGAGCTGGTTGATGTCGAGGGCGTGCGCCTCCGGGCCCAGCGGGTCGATCCGCTCGAGCACGTCGAGCAGTGGCTTGCCACGCAAGCCACCCAACCCGGCACCCGAATCGGTGCTGGTCACCCCGGCGTTGTCCGCCATCCGTCCTCCCGCGTTACCTACTCGGACGTAAGGTTACGCGCCAGTAGGTAAGGGGGCAAGCGAGTCGAAATCACCTCCCTACCTCGGTCCCCGGTAGCGTCTTCCGGAGTAAAGGGAGGTCTGAGTGACCGAGGAAGTACAACGCCCGACCGAGCGGGCCAGGCGGCTGCCGCGCGCTGTGCGGGAACGGCAGATCTTGGACGCCGCCGTGCAGGTGTTCTCGCGCTACGGCTACCACACGGCGTCGATGGACGAGATCTCCGAGGTCGCGGGCGTGTCCAAGCCGATGATCTACACCTACCTCGGTTCGAAGGAAGACCTTTTCGGCCAGTGCATCCGCCGTGAGGCCACCCGGCTGCTGGAGGCGATCCAGGAGGGCGTCAAGCCCGACCTGCCACCGGACATGCAGCTCTGGCACGGCCTGCGTTCGTTCTACCGGTTCGTCGCCGACTTCCGCGAGTCGTGGACGGTGCTGCACCGCCAGGCGCTGACCGTCGGCGGTGCGTTCGCCGCCGAGATCACCGACATGCGGACCCGCGCGATCGAGCTGGTCGCCGCGCTCGTGGTCTCCGCAGGCACCCAGAAGGGGCTCGGGGAGCAGGCAGAGTTCTCCGGTGAGGGGCTGTCCGCCGCGCTGGTCGGCGCCGCGGAGTCCCTGGCCGACTGGGCGCTGGACCACCCCGACGTCTCCGACGGGGTGCTCGCGTCCTGGCTGATGAACCTCGTGTGGCTCGGCTTCAACGACCTCGTCGAGGGCAAGGTCTGGAAGCCGTCCGAGAGCTGATGCATTGCCCCTGAAGGCCACCATCACGGCGTTTTACGCCGTGATGGTGGCCTTCAGGGGCAATCAAACTGCTGTGATCGAGCCTTCGAGGTGTGGGTTCGGCTTGCGCGCGTTCCACAGTTCGAACGCCCAGCCGTCGCCGGTCCGCCAAGTGGTGAAGGCGGCCTTCGCCGGTAGCAGCACGGGCTGCTTGAAGCGGGTGTCGAGGGTGAAGGCGTCTGGGAGGCGTCCTTCGAACGCCGCGAGCGCGTGCGCCATGGTCCACATGCCGTGCGCGATCGCGGACGGGAAGCCGAACGCGCGCGCGGTCAGCGGGTGCAGGTGAATGGGGTTGCGGTCGCCGGAGACCTCGGCGTAGCGACGGCCGATGTCCGCGGGGATCCGCCAGATCGCGTTCGGGGTCGGCGCGGCGAGCTGCTCACGCGGGCCGGACGAGCCGGTGCCGGACTCGTCGCGCCGCAGGTAGGTGCTCACGTCGCGCCAGACGACGTCGTCGGCGCCGCTCGGGGACAGCTCGCTGAGGACGTCGAACTGCCGCCCCTTCTCGTGCGGGCGGAGGTTCTCGGCGTACACCTTCAGGGTGAACGTCTCGTCGAGGCGGATCGCCCGCTTCTGGGTGATGTTGTTCGCCACGTGCACCATGCCGAGCAGCGGGAACGGGAACTCGTGCTCGGTCATCAGCTGCATCTGCAGGCCGAACGCCAGGATGTGCGGGTACGTCGCGGGCAGCTCGTCGGACAGCCGGAAGCCGCAGACCTCGTTGTACGCCGCCAGCTGCGCAGGGTCAACGACGACGTCCTTGCGGACCAGTTCGGTGTCGGGCAGCTTGTCGCCGTGTTTGGTCCCGCCGAGCAGGGCCTTCGGGTACAACGTCGCCAGATTGGGCGCGCCGTGGACCTCTTTGATCGCCATGGTCATGCTCCCAGCAACGCTGTGTTATCGGCCGGCCTGCGCGCGCGCTCAGTGGTCACCATTTCTCATGCCCCCAGCAATGCCTGGCCGCACACCCGGACCACGTTGCCGTTGACCGCGGCGGACGCCGGGCTCGCGTACCAGGCGATCGTCTCGGCGACGTCGACCGGCAGGCCGCCCTGGCCGAGACTCGCCAGCCGTCGGCCGCCCTCACGGATGAACAGCGGGACGGCAGCGGTCATCTTGGTCTCGATGAACCCGGGGGCGACGGCGTTGATCGTGCCGCCGACCGCGGCGAGCTCGTCGGCGCCGACGTCGATCATGCCGATCACGCCCGCCTTGCTGGTGGCGTAGTTGGTCTGGCCGACGTTGCCCGCGATGCCCGCGATCGACGAGACGCCGATGATCCGGCCGTTCGGCCTGAGGACCTTGTCCGCGACGAACTTGTCGTTGACCGCGAGCTGCGACACCAGGTTGACCGCGATGACCGAGTCCCAGCCACCCTCGGTCATGTTGCCGAGCGTCTTGTCGCGGGTGATGCCCGCGTTGTGGACGACGATGTCGACGCCGCCGTGGCGCGTGGTCAGGTACTCGGCGAGCTTGTCCGGCGCGTCCGCGGCGGTGATGTCGAGCTGCAACGCCGACCCGCCGACCTTGTTCGCCACCTTGGACAGATCCGCCCCCTGCGCGGGAATGTCGAGGGCGACGACGTGGGCGCCGTCGCGGGCGAGCACCTCGGCGATGGCCGCGCCGATGCCGCGGGACGCGCCGGTGACCAGTGCGATCTTGCCGTCGAGCGGCTTCGCCCAGTTCGCGGGAGCCTCGGCGGTCTTGGCGTGTGTGCCGACGCGGATGACCTGCGCGTCGACGAACGCGGACTTCGCCGAAAGGATGAAGCGGAGCGTGGACTCGGCGGCTTCTTCAGCGCCTTCGGCCACGTACACGAGCTGGGCGGTCGCGCCGCGCTTCAGCTCCTTACCCACCGAACGCACGAAGCCTTCGAGGGCGCGCTGGGCGATCCGCTCGCGGCCGCCGACCAGCTCAGGCGGGGTGCCAACGACCAGGACACGGCCGGACCACCCGACGCTGCGGATGACGGGGTGGAAGAAGTTGTAGACCTCGCGAAGCTGCTTCGGGTCCGTGACGCCTGTCGCGTCGAAGACCAGCGCGGCGTGCTTGCCCTCGACAGGGCTGGTGACGACCTCGATGCCCGCGTCGGCGAGTTGGTCCTTCAGTGTCTTTTCGAGCCGTCCGCCGGGCGCGGCGCCGAGGAGTGCGGGACCCTCGAGAGCGGGCTGGCCAGGCTTGTAGCGGCGGAGCGTGGCGGGATTCGGCAGGCCGAGCTTGGGCACCACGAACTTCCCCACCGGGGTTTTCGTGAACTGCTGGTACCTGTCAGCCATCGGATGCCTCCCGTGCAGTGTGCGTCACTCACCACTCTAACCTACCCGCCAGTAGGTTACACTCCGAACTGGGTCGCAGATCACGCCCGGCCCATTTCACCGTCGACCAATGCGAGGAAGCCATGACCTCACCGGAGAAGCCGGCCCGCAGTCGTACCGCGAAGCCCAAGGTCGCGAGCCCCGGCGTCCGCAAGGTCGCGATCATCGGCGGCAACCGGATCCCGTTCGCGCGCTCGAACGGCCCGTACGCGAAGGCGTCGAACCAGGACATGTTCACGGCCGCGTTAGACGGCCTGGTCAGCCGCTTTTCGCTGCAGGACGAGGTGATCGGCGAGGTCGCCGCGGGCGCCGTGCTGAAGCACTCGAAGGACTTCAACCTCGCCCGCGAGAGCGTGCTGGGCAGCAAGCTCTCGCCAGCCACTCCCGCGTCCGACGTGCAGATGGCGTGCGGAACGGGCCTGCAGGCGATCATCACCGTCGCGAACAAGATCGCGCTCGGCGAAATCGACTCGGCCATCGCGGGCGGCGTCGACACGACGAGCGACGCCCCGCTGGCGGTCAACGACGACCTGCGCCACATCCTCGTGCAGCTCAACTCGGCGAAGACGCTGGGCGACCGCCTCAAGCTGGTCGCCAAGCTGCGCCCCGGCCACATCGTCCCGGAGATCCCGCGCAACTCCGAGCCGCGCACCGGGCTGTCGATGGGCGAGCACGCGGCGCTGACCGCGAAGGTCTGGGAGATTACCCGCGAGGCGCAGGACGAGCTGGCCGCTTCGAGCCACCAGCACCTCGCCGCCGCGTACGACCGCGGGTTCTTCGACGACCTGGTCACGCCGTTCCTCAAGCTCGCGCGCGACCAGAACCTGCGCGGCGACTCGAGCGTCGAGAAGCTCGCGAAGCTCAAGCCCGTCTACGGCGGCCAGGGCGGCACGATGACCGCGGGCAACTCGACGCCGCTCACCGACGGCGCGTCGACCGTGCTGCTCGCGACCGACGAGTGGGCGAAGGCGCACAAGCTGCCGGTGCTCGCGTACCTGACGTTCTCGCAGACCGCGGCCGTCGACTACGTGCACGGCGATGAGGGCCTGCTGATGGCCCCCGCGTACGCCGTGCCGCGGATGCTGTCGCGGGCGGGCCTTTCGCTGCAGGACTTCGACTTCTACGAGATCCACGAGGCGTTCGCGTCGCAGGTGCTGGCCACGCTCAAGGCGTGGGAGGACCCGGCGTTCGCCAAGGAGAAGCTGGACCTGGACTCGCCGCTCGGGTCGATCGACCGGGCGAAGCTCAACGTCAACGGTTCGTCGCTCGCCGCCGGGCACCCGTTCGCCGCGACCGGCGGACGGATCGTCGCGACGCTGGCGAAGCTGCTCAACGAGAAGGGCGCTGGCCGCGGCCTGATCTCCATCTGCGCGGCAGGCGGCCAGGGCGTCACGGCCATCCTGGAGAAGTAACGTCTAGTGCCCCTGAAGACATCCCTGGGTTTTGTTTGTCAAGCGGCGGTGGTGTTTTGTCTGGTTTGTGTGGTGGTGTGGTGTGCCCAGGCTGTGTTTTCGTTGTAGTGGGTGTGGGTTTTGAGGCAGCCGT
>NZ_JAYMZS010000225.1:0-5798 GCF_035828755.1 Amycolatopsis sp. H20-H5
CGGTCGAGCGCAACAGATCGGTCTGACGAGGCGTGCGTCCCAAGGCCACACCACTCATCCTGCCGGACCGGCCACCCGATCACCGCGACCGACACACCCCTCACAATCTAAGACACCAGCCACCTAGTACTCGTCCTCGCTCGTCGTGCGCACACGTCACGCCCGACGTTGTCCGCCTACGCCGACACTGGCACACCGCCACCCGACTGCTGTCAGAGGCCGGTTTCGAACTCACGGTCCGGCCGCGAGTGAGATTCGTTGAGCAGGTCACCCGGCGAGGGAAGACGATCGCGGTGCCAACTGCTCTGCCGCGGCTGCCGCTGAATCAGAAGTTCGCCACGGTGGTCTTGCCCTTGCACTTGAACTGGTCCGACCCGGCCGCCCGTCTTACGCGAAGGAACCCCCGACGACGTTCTCGCTTACCTCGGCGGCGCAGCACAATATCGAGGTTCCCGGACGACGAACTGCCGATCGACGGCGGACTTGTCCAAGCGTTAAAAGACTTCTTCGCTGAATGGGCGACTGAGCTCAACGAGACCGGTTCTCACGAGCCCTCCTTCTCAGGGACGCGGCGAAGCAAGTCCCGCAACCCCTCGGCGTCCAGCAGGTCGGCCGGGCGCAGCGTGTGACTCTGCCGGACATAGTGGAACGCCGCCCGCACCCGCTCGACCGGGACGTCCTTGAGCGCTGCCCAGGCCAGGCGGTACGCGGCGAGCTGTACCGCGAGCGCGGGGAGCCGGGCACCGCCGGGCACGGAGCCGGTCTTCCAGTCGACCACCGTCCAGCCGCCGTCGGGGTCGGCGAACACGGCGTCCATCCGGCCGCGCAAGGTGATGCCCTCGACGTCGGCGGAGAACGGGACCTCGACCGCCTGCGGCACCATGTCCGCCCACTCGCTCCGCTCGAACGCCGCCTGGAGCTCTTCGAAGTCGGCGTCGGGCGCTTCGTCGACGTCGGCCGCTCCCGGCAGGTCGTCGATCTCGAGCAGGCCCTCCCCGGCGAACCGGTGCTCCAACCAGCTGTGGAAAGCGGTACCCCGACGGGCAAAGGTGTTGGGCGGCAAGGGGAGCGGACGTCGTAGCTGCCGCGCGAAGCCGTCCGCGTCCTCGGCCAGTTTGACGAGCTGACTGACCGAAAGGTGCGAGGGTAGCGCGACCTGGTCGACGCGCGACGCCGCCCGCGCGCGCTCCGCGAGCAGGACCTCGGTGTCGGCGATCCAGCCGTCCGGATCAAACGAGTCCTCTGTGGACTCTCCCGCCTCAGTGTCCATAGCGGACAGCACCAGCCCCACCCCGGACGTGACCCCGGCGCGGCGCGGGCCCAGCGGGTCCAGTGGCCACTGGGCGGTCCGCGAGTCGGCGACGAGCGGGTTCTCCTCGTCCTCCGCGGGTTCGTCGGCCCAGACGGCGATGTCGCCGACCTGCTTGTCCGCGTCCAGCAGCACTTCCCGGATCTCCGTGAGGAACTCCGACGGCCCCTTCGGCTTGGCACTACTCTCGTTCCACCAGTATCCGGAAACCAGCAGCGCGTGCTCGGACCGCGTCAGCGCGACGTAGCAGAGCCGCCGCTCCTCCTCCGCCTCCCGCTCGACGAAGCCTTCCTCGTGCAGCTCCAGTCCTTCCAGGACTTCCTTGCGGTCATACCCTTCGGCGACGCGCAGCTCCGGCAGGTCCTGCGAGTCACCCCGGAGGGACGCGGGCAGCGCGGTGGCCGTGCGCAGCCACGAAGACGAACGCCGCCTGCTGGGGAACACTTCCCGCACCAGGTGCGGCACCGCGACGACCTCCCATTCGAGACCCTTCGCCGAGTGCACGGTCAGCACCTGGACACGATCCGGCACGACCTCGACCTCGCCGGGGGTGAGCCCGTCCTCCGCGTGCGCCGCGGTGTTCAAATAGTCCACGAAGGACAAAAGCGTCGCGGTCGGGGCAGTTTCGGCGTAGTCGGTGACGACCTCGGCGAACGCGTCCAGGTGCGCGCGCCCCGCCGAACCCGGCCTGGCCAGCGATTCGACGTCCAGCAGCAGCGTGCGCTCGACGTCGGCGACCAGTTCGGGCAGCGACTGGTCCAGCCGCCGCCGCAACGCCGAGAGCTCCGAGCCCACCCGCCGGATCCGCCGGTAGCCGTCGGGCGAGTACCGCTCCGGCGACCCCGGCTCGTCGATCGCGTCGATCAGCCCGGCCTGCTCCGCGCGCTCGGTGAACAGGACCGGCTCGTTCCCGCCGGGCTCACCGACCGGCGCCGGGGCCGGGTTGGACAATTCGTTGGCACGGCGCCACAATTTCGCGAGGTCGGCGGCCGCGAGCCGCCAGCGCGCGCCGGTCAGCAGCCGCGCGGCCGCACTCCCGGCGAGCGGGTCGGCGAGCACGCGCAGGGTACTCACGAGGTCCGCGACCTCGGGCTCGTCGAGCAGCCCGCCGAGCCCGACGACCTCGACCGGCAGGCCGCGCGCCCGCAGCTCGGCCGCGATCGGCGCCATATCCGCGCGGCGCCGCACCAGCACCGCCGCGGTCGGCGGCTTGCCGGTGGTCTCCTTGTGCTCGAACCAGCGCCCGGCCAGCGCGTCGGCCACCCATTCCCGCTCGGCACGGACGTCCGGCAGCAGCGCGCACGCGATGTCCGCGTGCCCGGCGCCTTCGCGCGCGCGCAGCCGTTCGACGCCGAGGCCGCGGGCCCGCAGCGGCTCGGAAATCGCGTTGGCGAGTTCGAGGATCTCGGCCGGGTTGCGGAAGCTGGTCAGCAGCCCGAATTTCAGCGCGGGCTGGAGCCGTTCGCCGTCGTGGCGCGGGAAGTCAGTGGTGAACCGCGGCAGGTTGGCCGCGCTCGCGCCGCGCCAGCCGTAGATCGCCTGCGCGGGATCGCCGACCGCGGTCGCGGGCATCGGCGGGTTCTCGACTCCGCCGAACAGGCCGCGCAGCAGCACGCGCTGGGCGTGCCCGGTGTCCTGGTACTCGTCGAGCAGCACCGCGCCGTACCGCTCCCGCTCGCCCGCGACGACCTCCGGATGCGTGTCCGCGAGCTGCGCGGCGAGCGACATCTGATCGGCGAAGTCGAGCGCGCCCTCAGCCCGTTTGCGCTGCTGGTAGCCCTCGACCAGCGGCAGCAGCGCGAGCCGGAATCGTTGTGCGGTAATGACTTCCTGTAGTTTCTGCGGCAACGCCGCCCGCTGCCCCTTCGCCCGCGGCGCGCCCTCGATGACGTCGCACAGCCACCGCGTGTACCCGCCGAGCTGCTCGACCTCGACCAGGTGCTCCCCCAGCTCACCGGCCAGCGCCAGCAGCTGCGCCGTCACCGACGAGGGCACCCTGTCGGTCTCCAGATCATTGTCCCAAGTGGACACCACCCGGTGCGCGAGCTGCCACGACGAGGTCTGCGAGAGCAGCCGGACACCGGGCTGCACGGGCAGCCGCAGGCCGTGTTCGGACAGCAACCTGCCCGCGTACGCGTGGTAAGTCAGCACCGTCGGCTCGCCCGCGACGACGGCCGAGCGTAGCGCCCCGGTGGCGTCGATCCGTTCCAGCAAGCCGGAACCAGCGAGCCGCCGCAGCCGCGTGCGAACCCGCTCACCAAGCTGACGCGACGCCTTGCGCGTGAACGTCAGCCCGAGCACACGCTCCGGGGTGACGATCCCGTTGGTCACCAGCCAGACGACACGCGCGGCCATCGTCTCGGTCTTGCCAGCGCCCGCGCCCGCCACGACCAGCGACGGCTCAACCGGCGCGGCGATGACGGTAGCCTGCTCGGGGGTCGGCCGGTGCAGGCCCAGCGCGTCCGCGATCTCCGCGGGTTCGACCAGGTTCAAGGCCCGGTCACCTGCCTTCCCTCGGGCCGCAGCGGGCAGCAACCCCTTGCGGGGCAACGATCACAGTCTGGATTCTCGTTGGCCTGGTAGTCCGGTCCGCCGGCGGAAGCCGCGGCCGAGCGGACGAGCTCCAGCCACTGCTTGCCACCATCCTCGTCCAGCGGCGCCTGCTCACGCTGCGCCGCACCGGTTTTGTTGTTCGACTTCGCCACGTACACCAGCCGCGCGCCGCCGGGCTCGACGGTGCCGTCGATCGCGCCGAGCAGCACCGCCAGCTGGTACGCCGCCAGCTGCGGGTG
The DNA here is from genome assembly GCF_035828755.1 of Amycolatopsis sp. H20-H5. Lineage (NCBI taxonomy): Bacteria > Bacillati > Actinomycetota > Actinomycetes > Pseudonocardiales > Pseudonocardiaceae > Amycolatopsis > Amycolatopsis sp. H20-H5. The sequence goes on from NZ_JAYMZS010000225.1 coordinate 4,102, forward strand.
CAGCTCGGCTTCGGACGCGGTCACCGGGACCTTGCCGGTCTTGATGTCGACGATCACCGGACGGCCGTCCTTGTCCATCTCGACCCGGTCGACCCGGCCGCGCAGCATGACCCGGATCTCGTCGTCGCCGACCGGCAGCTCGACCTCGATGTCCTGCTCCACCCCGGACTCGATCAACTCTTTACGACTGCCTTCAAGCCAGTTCACGAAGTTGCGCAGCATCTGCTCGACCCGCGTGCGCTCCCGCCGGGAGAACCACGGCGCGCCCGCGTCGACCCTCGCCCACGCCTCGTCGAGCGCGGCCTGGATCTGTTCCTCGCTCGTGCCGCCCGCGACCGCCTGGGCCAGACCGTGGACCAGTGTCCCGGTGACGGCCGCGAGCTGCGCCGGGTCGCTGCCACCGTGCCGCTCGATGAGCCAGCGCAGCGGGCACTTGACCAGTGTCTCCACAGTGGACGGTGAGATGCGGATGAGGTCGCCGGCGCCGAACACCGGGTCCGTTGTGGACGGTTCGAGCAGGCCGTACCAGGTGCTCGGGTGCGCCCCCGGCACGTTCGCGGCGGCCAGCCTGGCCAGCTGATCCGCGGCGCGCTGACGGCGTTCTGGCTCGCCGTGCTCGTCGCAGACGACCTCCCGCAGCTCACCGACCAGCTCGGCCAGCACGAGCGCGCGGCCGACCGGCTTCATCCGCGAGTCGAGGCCGCCGTCGTCGGCGCCGTTCTCCTCGAGCTCGTCGATGAACCGCGACGGCTGCTCGTCCTCCCCCGCCACCGCGCTGACCAGCAACGTCTTGCGCGCCCGGCTGGCGGCGACATAGAACAGGCGCCGCTCCTCGGCCAGGATCGGCGCGATCGCGGACAGCTTTTCGTTGTCCAGCCCGGACATTAGGTCGACGAGCCGCTCGACGCCGAGCAGCGAACCGCGCAACCTCAGGTCGGGCCAGCTGCCCTCCTGAACACCGGCGATCGAGACCACTGTCCATTCGCGACCGGCGGCGGAATGCGCGGTGAGCAAGGAAACGCCCTCCGAGCGGGCCGACTTCGGGGCGAGGGTGTCCGCGGCGATGTTCTGCGAAGAAAGATAGTCCGCAAAGGACGCGACGCTCGCACGCGGCAGCCTGTCGACATAACGACCGGCCGCGTCGAACAACGCGACCACGGCGTCGAGGTCCCTGTCCGCGCTCGCGCCGAGCGAGCCGCCACGGTCGACGAACCGGAGCATCCGGTCCTGCAGGCCGCTGGCGTTCCACAGCGCCCACAGCACGTCCTCGACGCCGTCACCGCGGACGACGGCCTGGTGCGCGGCACTCAGCAGACTGCCGACCCGGCGCACCGGGACGGCCTCGGCGTCCGCGAGCCCGGCCAGAATGTCGTTGCCGCGCAAGGCTTCCACCAGAAGGTCGTCGCTGGATCGCTGCCCGCCCCCTGCCAGTTCCAGCCGCCGCAGACCCCGGCGCAGACGGCGCAGAGCCAGCGGATCGGCCCCGCCCATCGCGGACGACAGCAGCATCTCGGCGAGGTCGACGTCGAGCAGGTCCGGGTCCGCGGCGAGACGCAGCATGGCGAGCAGCGGGCGGACGGCAGGCTGACGGGCGAGCGGCAGCTCCTCGGTCGCCGAGCCGATCGGCACGCCCGCGGCGCGTAGAGCGCGCTGCAGCACCAGAAAAGTTCGCGCCGGCGAGCGCACCAGCACCGCGA
>NZ_JAYMZS010000226.1:0-5719 GCF_035828755.1 Amycolatopsis sp. H20-H5
GGCTTCCTCGGCGACGTGGATGCGCATCACCGCGCGGACCAGCGGTTGCACGGATTCGTCCTTGAGATGCTCGCGCTGCAGGGCGTCGAACACCTCCTCCCCGATCAGCGTCGCCACCCACATTGACATGGACGGGCCGCGCAGGATCAGCGGCAACGCCTGCGCGGGTTGGGTTATTTTAGGGCTTTTAGGAAGGTTTTTGCGGCTTCTACTGCTGGTTTTGATGAGCCTGCGTCGGTTAGGAGGACTGAGAAGGCTAGGTCGGCTTCGTAGCCTACGAACCAGCCGTGGGAGTGGGTTCCGTTGCCGAACTGGGCCGTTCCGGTCTTGCCGCGGACGTCGGGGAGGTCGCGTAGCGCTGTTGCCGTGCCGTCCGTCACCACGTCGCGCATCATCGACCTCAGGGAGTCCAGGACGTCGGGGCGCAGGGGTTTGCCGAGGTTCGCGGCGGTGGATGGGATGCCTCGCACCAGGGTCGGGGTGGGTATCTTGCCCGCCGCCACGGTCGCTGCCGCGAGCGCCATGCCGAACGGGCTGGTCAGCACGGTGCCCTGGCCGAAGCCGTTCTCCGCGCGCTGCACGACGGCGTCCGCCGGTGGGACCGAGCCGGTGATCGTGGTCAGGCCGGGGATGACGAAGTCCGCGCCGACGCCGAGGTCGCGGGCCGCGTCGGTGAGCGCCGGGGGCGGGAGGTCGGTCGCGAGCTTGGCGAACGTCGTGTTGCAGGACTTGGCGAACGCCGTCGACAGCGGGACCGTGCCGAGCTCGAACTTGCCCTCGTTCGGCACCGTGCGGCCCTCGAAGGTGACCGTGCCCGGACAGTCCACCGGGGTGTCCACCTTGACCGTCCCCGCACCGAGCGCCGCCGCGGCCGTGATGATCTTGAACGTCGAGCCGGGCGGGAACCGGCCGCTCAGCGCGAGCGAGCCCTGGGCGTCGGCGGGCTCGTTCTGCGCGACGGCAAGCAGTTCGCCCGTCGAGGGCTGGATCACCACCAGCGCGGCGGCCGTCGGCACGGGCTGAAGAGCCTGCTCCGCCGCTGTCTGGATCCGGGCGCTGAGAGTGCTGACCACGGCGGCCGCGGTCCTGGCCGCTTCGGCGTGCAGCTCGGCGACCTCGCCACCGCCCACGTCAAGTGTGACGACCCGCCAGCCCGCCGCCCCGGCCACGCGTTCCTCGACGAGCGAGCGCATCGCGGGCAGGACCTGCTTGCCGAAGTCCTTGTCGGCGGGCAGCAGCCGCTCCTGCTGGCTGAACCGCACCCCCGGCAGGTCGTAGATGGCGGGCTTCACCTGCTGGTAGTCCCCCGAGCGCAGGTTCACCACCGGGTAGGAGCCGCCGGGCTTGACCGTCTTGAGCCCGTCGCGGATGGACTGGCCAGTGACCGTGGGCTCGAAGCGGTTGAGCGCCGCGCCCAGCTTGTCGGCGACGACGCCGGTGTCCCCCGCCTTCGCCGGATCCACCACGACACCGACCACGGTCTGTGGCTTGAGCAGCGGCATGCTGTCGCGGTCGAGCACCGGCGCGAGCTGCGCGGGATCGGCCTTGACCGCGAGGCTCTGTTGCGCGGCGAGCTGGGGATGCAGGGCCGTCGGCAGCCAGTGCACCTTCCAGCCGTCCTGCGCGGAGTACAGCTGGGCGTCGGCACTGTACGTCCACGTCCTGGCCTTCGGCAGGTGCCAGACGAGCTTGTACGTCGCGGTCGCGTTCTCGTCCTTGGTCTTGACCACCTGGTCGAAGGCCTCCATCGACTCCGGCCCGAGCGCCGCGCGAGCCTGCCCGAGCAGCGCCTTCGCCGCGTCCGGGGAGTCGGTGAGCCCGGCGGCCCGTGCGACGTCACCCGAGGTCAGGGCGCCGAGGAAGTCGGCGAGGACGTCGTCAGGACCCGGACCGAACAGACCGCAGCCGGCGGTGGTGGCGGCGGCGAGCGCCGCCACGGCCAGGAGCACAGCTCCACGACGTCGGGGAGGTAGTCGAGGTGGCATGAGGGCGGATCATGCCAGGCGAACGGGCCGGAGCCCGCGCGCAACGCCTGGACGGACCTGGAACAACGTCTGGAACAACGTCTGGAACAACCTCTAGAACAGCACAGTCGCGTACTGGCCGACCTGCTGGAACCCGACCTTGCGGTACGCGGCCAGCGCCGGGCTGTTGTACGCGTTGACGTACAGGCTCGCCGTGCGGCCCATCCCGCGGACCAGCCTGTTGACCACCGCGGCGGTGCCCGCGGTGCCGAGCCCGTCGGCGCGGCGATCGGGATGGACCCAGACGCCCTGGATCTGGCCGACCGTGGCCGACATCGCGCCGATCTCGGCCTTGAACACCACTTCGCCGTCCTCGAACCGGGCGAACGCGCGGCCACCGGCGATCAGCTCGGACACGCGGGCGCGGTAGCTGACGCCGCCGTCACCGCTGCGCGGGTCGACGCCGACCTCCTCGATGAACATCGCGATCGCGGCGGGGAGGTAGCGGTCGAGCTCGTCGGGGCGGACGGCGCGGACGTACGGGTCGCTCGGCACCGAGGGAACGCCGTCGAGTGCCATCAGCGGCTGGTCGTCGCGGACCTCCCTGGCCGGGCCCCATTCGGCGGTCAGCTCGTCCCAGAGGCCGATGACCTGCTCGGCCGGGCCGACGAGTGAGGAACAGGTGCGCTGGCGGCGCAGGGCGCGATCGGCGAAGGACCGGACGGCCGAGGCGTTGCCGCGAAGCGGGATGAGGTTGGGGCCCGCGAAGCACAGGCCCTGAATGCGACCGGCACGGGCCGGGCGCGAATCCGCCGCCCAGAGCTCACCACCAAGACGCCACGGGTCGAGGCCCGCGGCCTCCACCCTGGCACTGACCATGCAGCTGCCTACCGGGTCCGCGGCGAGCGCGGCACGAACCGCCGGGTAGTCCCGATCATCGAGCAGCCGTGCTCCTGCAAGCCGCAACACCACCCCAGAGTGCCAGATGAACGACGTGAACGGAACGCAAGGTCCACGACACGCTCGAACGAACTTCACGATCCCGGCGAATGACACACCGTGCCGGGGCAGAATCAGGGCATGCAGCGATACACCTACAAGGTCGTCGAACTCCGCGAGAAGATGATCGGCGGCAAAATGTCCGGCGACAAGGTGGAGAAGGTGCTCAACACCCACGCCGAGGACGGCTGGCAGCTCAAGGCCATCACCTCCGCCGAGGTCAAGGGCCGGATGGGCCCCGGCGGGGTGGACGGCCTGCTGCTCACCTTCGAGCGGCCCGTGCAGTGAGTCAGGGCGCGCCGCGGTAGGTGCCGATCGTCCAGAGGTTGCCCTCGGCGTCGCGCAGGGTGAAGCCGTGGGACCCGTAGTCGCTGTCGTGCAGCGGTTCGGAGATCTCGGCGCCCGACGCGACGACCCGCGCGTGGATCTCGTCGACGTGGTCCGAAACGACGTAGATGACGCCCGTCCCGGCTTTCATCTCGCCGTGGGTGCCCGCGGTCGCCTTCGTGCTGCCGAGCATCACCGCGCCACCTTCGGGCCAGCGCAGCTCGGCGTGCGCGACGTCGCCGTCTTCGGTGGGCACGACGAGCGCCTCACGGAAGCCGACGACGTCGACGAGGAACCGGATCGCGCTGGTGGCGTCGTCGTAGTGCAGGGCGGGCCAGACGGTGAGCTGGGGCGTTTCTGTTTCGGTCATGCGGAGGAGTCTCGGCCACCGGCCCCGTCGTCGTCTTGGAGGAATGGGAGCTCCTCGGCGATCCAGGTGCGGGGCGAGCACCCGGCCAGCGCGCGCCATTCGTTGCTGAGGTGGGCTTGGTCGTAGTAGCCGCAGCGGATCGCGACCTCGGCGAGGTCGACCCGGCCGCCGCCACGCACCGACCGCAGCGCCTGTTCGAACCGGAGGACCCGCGAGGCTTGCTTCGGCGTCAGCCCGACCTCCGCGCGGAACCGCTCGCCGAAGTGCCTTCTGCTCCAGCCGACCTCGTCGGCGAGCGTGGTGACCAGCAGGCGGCCGTCCGCGCCGAGCAGCCGTCTCCAGGCCCAGCCGACCTCCGCCGTCCCCGCTCGCTCGGCGGCCACGTTCGCCAGCACCCGGTCCAGCACCGCGAACCGGGACGACCAGTCCTCGGCTTCGGCCAGCCGCTCGGGCAGCTCCGCGAGCACCGGCGAACCGAGCTGGTCCAGGGCGACCACCTGACCGCTCAACTCCGCGGCGGACACCCCGAGGAGCGCCCGGACGCCCAGCGGGTCGAGTTCGACGTGGATCCCGCGCTGACGGCGGTCCTGCGCGATCAGCGCCGGGCCGAGGTGCAGGCCGCCGACGAGCCCTTGCGCGGTGACCGGCGACTGGTCCGGCAACGGCATGCCGGTGACGCGGACCGGCCGGTCGAGACTGATGACGAGCGTGACGTGCCGCGACGGCAGCCCGCGATGGACCGCGAGGGTGACGTCGTCCTGGACGTAACCGAGGTAGCGCGCGATCAGCGGCCGCAGCACGGGGTGCGGCTCACGAACGGCCCAGTCGACGCTCACCCGTTCAGTTTAATGCCCCTGAAGGCCACCATGACGGCGTTTAACGCCGTCGCGTGGGGACGCCATCAAGGATGGCCTTCAGGGGCAACCAAAAAGCCGGGTCAGCTGACGGTGACGGTGGGTTCGCCGCTGACGGTGCCGTTGGCTTCGGCGGCTTCGGCGATGCGCATGGCTTCTTCGATGAGGGTTTCGACGATGAGGTGTTCGGGAACGGTTTTGATGACTTCGCCTTTGACGAAGATTTGGCCTTTGCCGTTGCCGGAGGCGACGCCGAGGTCGGCTTCGCGGGCTTCGCCGGGGCCGTTGACGACGCAGCCCATGACGGCGACGCGGAGCGGGATTTCCATGCCTTCGAGTCCGGCGGTGACTTGTTCGGCGAGGGTGTAGACGTCGACCTGTGCGCGGCCGCAGGAGGGGCAGGAGACGATTTCGAGTTTGCGTTCCTTGAGGTTGAGCGACTGCAGGATCTGGATGCCGACCTTGACCTCTTCGACCGGTGGTGCGGACAGGGAGACGCGGATCGTGTCGCCGATGCCTTGGCGTAGTAGTGCGCCGAACGCGACGGCGGATTTGATGGTGCCTTGGAAGGCGGGTCCGGCTTCGGTGACGCCGAGGTGCAGGGGGTAGTCGCACTGTTCGGCGAGGAGTTCGTAGGCGCGGACCATGACGACGGGGTCGTTGTGTTTGACGGAGATCTTGATGTCGTGGAAGTCGTGTTCGGCGAACAGTGACGCTTCCCAGAGTGCGGACTCGGCGAGCGCTTCGGGGGTCGCTTTGCCGTATTTGTCCATGATTCGTTTGTCGAGGGAGCCGGCGTTGACGCCGATCCGGATCGGTGTGCCGTGGTCTTTGGCGGCTTTCGCGATTTCTTTGACCTGGTCGTCGAATTTGCGGATGTTGCCGGGGTTGACGCGCACGGCGGCGCAGCCGGCTTCGATCGCGGCGAAGACGTATTTCGGCTGGAAGTGGATGTCGGCGATGACCGGGATCTGCGATTTGGTGGCGATCGCGGCGAGTGCGTCGGCGTCGTCTTGGGAGGGGCACGCGATGCGGACGATGTCGCAGCCCGCGGCGGTGAGTTCGGCGATCTGCTGGAGGGTGGCGTTGACGTCGGAGGTCAGCGTCGTCGTCATCGACTGCACCGAGATCGGCGACTCACTACCGACACCGACCGACCCGACCTGAAGCTGCCGGGTCTTACGACGCTCGGAGAGAACGGGGGG
>NZ_JAYMZS010000227.1:0-5582 GCF_035828755.1 Amycolatopsis sp. H20-H5
ACGGCACCAACGCCATCAAACGAACGACCGAACGGATCGCCCGCAGCCCACTCAGAGCGCTCGCTATCATCGCTACCGTACGCAACCAATGTCACTCAACGTGATCTTGCCTTTGCCGTGCCGCCGGTGTCACCGTCGGCCTGCCACCCGCCCCGCGACCCGACCAGCCACATCCCGCCAGGGCCCCACAAGTAAGAGGCACCGAGTTGCTCACCATCCGACGATTCGGCATATCCGAAGGGCCCACCACGCTGCCCCGGCCCCCGAAAATTACCGAGTGCGATGCCGACGGCGCAATACGTCATTGTTACGGCACAGTACAAGCCAATATGTCGAGATCGACCAATACGGGACGGAACGAGTAGCACACAGGCGCACCGAGCGCGCCGATCGATCTCAACAGTCGTGGACGAGACGTCACAGAGGACGACCGTCACTGTCGATGGCGGCGGCTATTATTAAGGCGCCGAATCGCGGTTGAGCGCCACAGCGTCTGCTGCCGTCGCTGTCCACGCCGTGAGAAACACCAGGAGGCGTGATATCAGCGAGATAAAAAGCAACAATCCAATCACGGAACCGAAAGCAGTGCCGGTCGGGGAATCGCTAATTAATCCGACATAAATACTACCGGCCCACTTGAGTAGTTCGAACCCGACCGCGGCGGCCACAGCGCCCCTCACGGCGCTGCGCGCGCCGACTGCTGCCCGCGGAAGTTTCGCGAGCACCCACAGAAACACCAGCCAGTTCGCCAGCAACGCCAGCAACGTCGATACTATCGAGAGCACGATGTGGGCCCAACCAGTTGTAGTCATGCCTGCCAGCCCGAGTAAGCGCGCACCTAACGCGCCACCAATTGCGGTGAGAGCGAAGGACAGAACTAACGCGACCACCAGGCTCGCCAGCGCGAGCAGATCCTTCAGTACCATTTGCATGAGTGCTGCTCAACCCGCTGCTGGTTCCACATAGCGGTCAGCGCATCCCTCAAGGCGTTCATCCAGTTCCAACCCGAATACAGTCCTACCGCGAGGCCGAAGACCCCGACCTTCGCGCGATGCTCGATCAGGTTGTCAAGTAGCCCGCCGACAGTGCTGCCCAACGGACTCGGCACCGCCCCCCACGACTGCGCTGCGCAACACACTCAGTACATGCGGTTGTCCGGTTAACACGAAAGCCGCAGACGAGAAACCCACCATCAACATCGGTACTAGCGACAACAAGCTGAAGTAAGCTATTGAAGCCACGTACTGATAACCGCTGTGATCGAGGTAGCGATCGACAGCTCGAGCGAGATGGTCCACCCACCGGTGGCGGCGACGAAACCGACGCCATCCAGACACTTCATTGGACGCCCGACGCGGCGATTGCGATCGATGCCTACGCATCAGTATGTCTACCAAGAACCACACGGGCCCACCACCGCATACCAAAACCGGCATGCCCTTCCTCGCGCGCAGCCGGTATGCCCCCCGCCACCGGCAACATCACGTTCAGCTCCCATGGGCAGACTTACAGTATAGTACCGGACAGTCGGCACTCCACCTGCTGTGTTGCAAAGCGGCGCCCACCGTGGCGCGGTCAGTGGCACCTCGATGCCGAACTTCGTCACCGTGCTGGTAGCCCGCACCAAGGCACTCCGGGTGCCCTGCGGGCCGAGGGACTCGGCGAATCTGGCGCGCGGCTCACAATCCGCCACGAAGTCAGAAGTGCGGAAGGACATAGGCCTTCCACACGGTAAAGAAACCGGTCCAGTTCAGGATCGATCAGCTACACATACACCACGCGAACCCGGCTGGCGCACCGCCGCCGCCGACGACGCCGATTCGTCGGGACGTTCGTGCACGGCGGTGGCGGTGTCAGGCTTGGTCGAGTCGGGGGTAGGCCACCTCGCGCAGGATGAGCAGTCCTGCGGCGGCGATCGGGATCGCGACCAACGCGCCGATCACCCCGAGCAGCACCCCGCCGAGCAGCACCGCGACCACGGTGACCAACGCGGGGACCTGCACCGCTTTCCCGATGATCTTCGGCACCAGCAGGTAGTCCTCGACCACCCGGTAGACGATGAAGAACGCGACGGTGCCCAGCGCGACCGGCCACGACACTGTCAAGGCCACCAATGACACCCCGATCCCGGCGATGGCTGTCCCGAGTACCGGAATGAGGTCGAGCAGCGCGACCAGGATCGCCAGCAGCAGCGCGTACGGCACCCCGAAGATCAGCAACCAGACGAACGTGACAGTCCCGGCGATCAGGGAGATCAGCGCGTTGCCCAGCACATATCCGCCGACCTTGGCGAAGATCTCGTCACCGATGAGGATCGTGCGCGGGCGGCGGGTGTGCGGGATCAGCCGGTAGAGACCGGCACGGATGCGCGGCAGGTCGGACAGGAAGTAGATCGTCAGCACGATCACGATCAGCAGGTCACCGACGGTTCCCAGCACGGCCTTACCGGCGCTCAGTGCGCCGTCGAGGACACCGGAGCCCTGCCCGCCGCCGCTGAACAGTTGCTGTAGGTGCTGTTGAATCTGAAACCGGTCGTTGAGCTGCCCCAACGGCGAATTGTGGTCCTTGAGGGTCTGCAAGTACCGCGGCGCCTGGTGGGCGAACGCGGTGGCCTGCTCGACCACGACTGGGATGGCGGCGGCGAGAAACCCGCCGCCGATCAGTACCAGCGCCAGTAGCACCGACAGCACCGCCGCCCACCGCGGGAACCGACGCCCGACCAGCCACGACACCGCCGGTTCCAGACCGATCGCGAGGAACAACGCCAACCCGATCAGGACCAGCGTGTCCTGCGCGGTCACGACCAACTGCGCCACCAGATACGTCACCGCGACCCCGGCGGCGCCCAGCATCCCCACAAAGAACGGTGACCTGCGGTCTATCCGCTGCCCCGGCGCCCCCATCGGTGCCGCCGCGGTGCTCAACTCGGCTGCCTCGGCCTCGGCCTCCGCGACCGGGCCCTCCTCGTCGGTGTGCGGCTGAGCCACCAGATCATGGTGGACTTGCTCGGCATCAACCTCGTCGTGGCCGTGCTCGGCGTCAGTGCGCTCTGCCATCATCCTGACTCTCCCGTCCTCCACCTCGCACGATGGGCCGACACACGCTATCCCGCGACAGCGACAAGCAGGCACGCGACACCGCGGAAACACCAACGGTGTGGCCACCAGGCCAACAAGCAAGATGCGCTTCCGGCCACCCGGGCTCACCCCGAAACAGGCCGGACTGGCGCGGTGATCGAGACGCATCATTGCGCGAAGGGTCCGATGGTCACCCGAGCACTCGCCGACCTCATGCCCGACGCGGTGAACCCGCCCGCGCCGGGGCACTTGCACGACTGCCAGATCGATCCAGGGCCTGCGCGAGCCCGGCGAACCAATTTCCGACCTCGTTCGGCGGGCAGCGCCGCCCACTGCACGACCTGGGTGAACCCGGGACCGACCAGCGCCGAGCCGTAGATCTGCACGACCACGGCACCGACGACGACCAGGTGTGCGCCGCGCTGCAGCGGCGGGGCATAGCCGACCTGCTCGACACCATGACTCCCAGCGAATACCGGCCACCACCTGACGGACTCCAGGCCGCGGCGGTCGCCGATCGTGGGCCACCAAGATCCCGAAGCCCCCGTCGGCGGTGTTGGTTGGCTAAGGTTGTCCTCGTGCCGAGATTCGCCGCGTTCGATGCCTCCGCGCTACGGCGTACCAGCACAATCGGGCGATTGTCCTGGCTTGCCTCGTCGGTGGTGCTGATCCACATCACTGCCGCGGGTGTGGTCAACCAGGCCGCGACGCCACCGCAGAAACGGCGCCTGCTGGACGTGGCCACCACACGGGACCTCGTGCTGGTGGCATGGCGAGGCCACTGGGGCCAAGAGATCCTCGTCGTCGACGATCTTCGCCACGCCCGCACAGCCGTCCTGGAATAGCCGGGCACTGATGGGGAGGGGAGATCGGCGGTGGGCCGGTGGATCGAACCTCGTGACTGGCCACTGGAGGCGCCGTGCCCGACGTGCGGCAGCACCGAGGTCACCGAATCCCAGCTGACGGTGAACACCTGGCGGCACTACACCTGGGAATGTCAGCACTGCGGCACCCACCACCGCCGGCTGCATCCCCAAACCTGGACCGGCCCCCGCACCAGCACCTGGACCGCCACCCACTGACCTCGGACAACCGGAGGGCACCCAGCCAGGAGACCGATGCCCCGCCTGATGCCGGGTCAGGCCGCGCCCGGGGGGGGGGGTGCGTCGAGGGCCTGCGAGGGTGGTGTGCGGGGCAGCCACGGGCCGTGCATCGGGCCTTTCGGGGTGACGTGACGATAATGGGTCGCCCGTGACGTGCCGGTCAGTGCGCAGGATTTCTTCACCGATATCCCTGCGGAACGCAATTCGGCGAAAGTTGTGGTTATGATGTCCTCGGCGGCCTGTCGTTGTCCGCGCTCTCGGAGAGTTCCTCCACAAGCGCCTGCGGTCGGGTCGCCCGAGGGAATCGCACCCCCGGGCTCCCACAGATCCCGGCGTGACAATCTCTCGTCACCGGGCTCTTATTGTCCTGATCACCAGATCGAATGGACCCATTTCCAGTGAGCGAACAGGTTCGGCCACGTGGCGGTCACCTGTTTCCACCGCTTGTGGAACTTCTTGAAGGTCTTGACCTTCCGATACTTCTTGCGGACCCAGCGCATCAGGTAGTAGTTGACACGCCTCAGCAAGGGATACAACGCGGTCTGGTAGAGCGCGCCATAATACTGCATCCAACCGCGCACGACCGGGTTAATCTCCCGGGCAAGCCCAGCGAAAGTGCGGCCAGTGCGTAGATGTAGCCGCCAGGCTCGCACCTGCGCACTCATCTTCTTGAGGGCTTCCTTGCTGACCGCGGGCAGAAACGAGGTGAAAATCTCCCCGCTCTTGCTCCGCGCACGGCGGGCTTGGAAGGTGAACCCCAAGAACGTGAACGACGTCTCCGGATACATCCGGCTACGCTTCCCGTCCTTGCAGTACACCACCTTGGTTTTGTCCGGATGCAACTGCAACCCGACCTCGACCATCCGCTCCCCGATCGCCTTGACCACCATGGTTGCCTGACGTTCGCTGACGCAATGCACCACCGCATCGTCGACGTAACGTTCGAAAGTGACGCCCGGAAAATTCCGAGACATCCACGTATCAAACGCATAATGGAGAAACAGGTTCGCCAATACGGGCGAAACCGCTGACCCCTGTGGGGTTCCCCGGTCTCGCTGCAGCAAGGTACCGTCAGGCCGCTGCAACGGCGCAGCAAGCCACCGCTTCACGTACAGCAGCACCCAACGAGCGTCGGTGTGAGCCTCCACCGCCTGGACCATCAGGTCCCACGGCACACTGTCGAAGAACTTCTGGATGTCCAGATCGACCACCCAGTCCTTCTTCCAGCAACGTTTCCGGCATACCGCCACCGCGTCCAACGCAGACCGTCCCGGGCGGTCGGGTAGCCCGGGGCATTTCAGCCCCGGGCTCCCACAGATCCCGGCGTGACAGTCTCCCGTCACCGGGCTCTTATCATTCTGATCACCAGACAGCAGGGGCAGAAGCAGTCCATTTCCAGTGC
>NZ_JAYMZS010000228.1:0-5535 GCF_035828755.1 Amycolatopsis sp. H20-H5
GGACGCCGCGGGCGGGACCCCGGTCGTGCGGTACGACGCCGACGGCCGCGGCACGATCGAGCAGGTGGCCGAGGACCTCGGCTCGGTCGCGTACTCCGGCGCGGGTCCCGGCGGCGGTGAGGCGCAGGCGATCGGGCTCGGCCGTGACTCCGTGGTGCTGCTGATCGGCGGCGCGCGGGGGATCACCGCCCGCACCGCTGTCGCGCTGGCCGCCAGCGGGTGCCGGATCGAGCTCGCCGGGCGGACGCCATGGCCGGGCGACCCGGTGGACGCCGAGCTGGCCGGGTTCGCTGACGCGCAGGCACTGCGGTCCGCGCTGGCGGCGCGGGGCGGCACGATCGCCGACATCGAGCGCCGGGTGCACACCGTGCTGGCCCAGCGGGAGATCGGGCGCACGCTCGACGAGATCCGGGCAGTCGGCGGCGAGGCGGGCTACCGCTGCCTCGACGCCCGTGACGGCACGGCCGTCCGCCAGGTGGTCAAGGACATCCACGCCCGCTACGGGCGGCTCGACGGTGTCGTGCACGCTGCCGGGGTCATCGACGACAAGCTCATGGCGGAGAAGGACGAACGGTCGTTCCGCGCGGTCTTCGGGACCAAAGTGGACGGTGCACGAGCACTGCTCGACGCGCTCGTCCAGCTCAACGTCCGCCCCGGGTTCGTCGCCTTCTTCGGCAGCATCTCCGCGGTGCTGGGAAACCGGGGCCAGACCGACTACGCCGCCGCGAACGACGCACTGGAGTCACTCGGCGCGAGCTGGGCGGAGCGAACCGGTAACCGTGCGCTGACCGTCCATTGGGGACCGTGGGCGCCCTCGGATGGCCACAACGGCATGGTGTCCGGTGAGCTCGCCCGCGAATACGGGCGGCGCGAGATCGGCCTGATCGACCCGGCCGAGGGCACCGCCGCGTTGCTGCGCGAGCTCGCCTACGGGCCGCGGGACCTTCGTTCGGTGCTCTACACGGCGTCGCTGTGGTGAGCGGAGAAGGCCAGGAGCCCACGGCCAACGCCCACGTGGTGCCGGAGGAACACGAAGCAGCCTCCGCGCCGAAGCGGCGTGCTGTGGTCACCGAGCCCGAGCGTGTCCTGCGACTCGCGGCGGACTCCGCGGATGAACTCCTCCGGCTGCTCGACGGGCCCGTGGAATCCACAGTGGACACTTCGGGGCCGGTCCGGCTCGGGGTGGTCGGCCCGGACGCGCGCCGTCTCGAAGTCGCGCGCAAGGTCGTCGCCAAAGGTGTTCCCTGGCAAGGACTCAAGGACGTCTGGTTCACCCCGCAGCCTCTCTTGTGGACGCCCGGCGCGAAGACCGCCTTCCTGTATCCCGGTCTCGAAGCCGACGCGGAACCGCGGTGCGCGGACATCGCACGGCATTTCGGCCTCGAGCGCCCGGAGTGGTCGACGGCGAGCGTGCTCGACCGCGCGACGAGTGTTTCGCGGGTGGGCAGGCTCCTGCACACGGCGTTGACCCGGCTGGAGCTCGTGCCCGACGCGCTCGCCGGGCACAGCGTCGGCGAGTGGACGGCCATGCAGGTCGCCGGGATGTACCCGGCGGCGAGCACCCGCGACCTGCTCGACCGCTATTGGCCGGACGGGTTCTCGCTGCCCGAGGTCGACTTCCTGGTGCTCGGCTGTTCGTCGAAGCGGGCCGCCGACTTCCTCGGCACCGAGCCGGACCTGCTGGTGTCGCACGAGAACGCACCCCGGCAGACCATCGTCTGCGGGCCGGGCGAGCCGATCGCGCGGTTCGCCGAGCGCTGCCGCGCCGAGGGCATCGTCGCCCGTGTGCTGCCGTTCCGCTCCGGCTTCCACACGCCCTTCCTGCTGCCGCACGTGGCGCCGTTCGCCAGGCTGGCGGCCGGACTGGAGCTGCTGCCGCCCCGGATCCCGGTGTGGTCGGCGACCACCGCCCGGCCCTATCCGGCCGAGCCGGACGCCGTCCGCGAGCTCTACGTCGCCCACCTGGTGGAGCCGGTGCGTTTCCAGCGCCTGCTGGACGCCTTGTATGAAAAGGGTTTCCGCGCGTTCATCCAGGTCGGCGCCGGGCAGCTGGGCTCGTTCGTGGCCGACACCCTCGGCGACCGCCGCCACCTGGTGATCGGCGCGGCCTCGGGGACCCGCGACGGGCTCGCGCAGTTGCGGCGCGTCGCGACGGCCCTGTGGGTCGAGGGGGCGCGGCCCCGCTTCGACGCGCTGGAGACCCGCCGGAGCCCGCTGAGCACCGGCGGCTCGCCGCTGCCGGTCGCCGACAGCGCGCGCGGGCCGCTCGAACCCGTGGCCGACGTGCTGCCGGAGATCCCAGACGGCGTTCCTGACGCGATCATCGCCGAGTTCACCGCGCTGCTGCGGGAGACCCGCGAGGCGGCGACCTCGGTCGTGGCCGCGGCGGCCGGTTCCGCCAAGGTGCGGGAGTCCATTGTGGACGTGTCGTTGGCCGCCATGCCTTATCTGCGCGACCACCGCTTCTTCCGGCAGCGCGAGGACTGGCCGGACGAGGTGGACCGGCGGCCGGTCGTCCCGGCGACCACGCTCGTCGACCTCGCCTGCCGCGAGGTCGTGCGGGCCTGGCCGGGCACGGTCGCGACCGCCGTGCACGACGCGACGTTTTCCCGCTGGCTCATCGCCGTGCCCGCCTGCCGCGTCCCGGTGACGATGGCCCGCGACGGTGCCAGGGTGGCCGTCGAGATCGGGCCGTACGCGTCGATGACGGTCGAACTCGCGGGCGCCTACCCCGTGTCGTCCCGGGCGCCTTCGCCGTTGCCCGCGGCCGAAACGACACCGCCGCTGACCGCGCCGGAGATCTACTCGCGCCGCGAGATGTTCCACGGCCCGGCGTATCAGGGGCTGGCCGAGCTGACCGGCATCGGCGAATGGCACATCCGCGGTGAGCTGGTCGTGCCGTCCGCGCCGGGCGCGTTGCTGGACAACGTCGGCCAGCTGCTCGGCTGCTGGCTGATGGGCACGCAGACCACCCGGCTGCTCGCGTTCCCCCGCTCCATGGGAAACATCAGGCTGTACGGACCGGACCTGCCGCCGGGGACCCGGCTGAGCTGCCTGGTGCACGTCCGCACGCCCGAGCCGGACGTGCTCGAGATGGACGCCGAACTGGTCCACAAAGGACGGGTCTGGGCGGAGATCCGCCAGTGGCGCGACATCCGGTTCCCCTGCGACCGCCCGGCCCACCGCGTCTACGCCTTCCCCGACCGGCACCGGCTCGCCGAGGACCAGGACGGCGGCTGGTCACTGGTGACCGACCGCTGGCCGAGCGTCGCGGCGCGCGACATCTATGCGGGCGTGTACCTCAACGCCGGCGAACGCGGGGAGTTCACGGCGTGCCCGCCGCGCAGGCAGCGAGGCTGGCTGCTGGAGCGGATCGCACTCAAGGACGCCGTGCGGGCCCGGCTCGCGGAACCGGTCTTCCCGGCGGAGATCCACGTGCGCGAGCAAGGGGTTTCCGGTCGACACGGCCGGGAACTGCCCGCCCTCGACACCGCCGTGGCGCAGCTCGACGGGCTCGCCGTCGCGCTGGCCCGCCCCGCTGACGCCCTGATACCGCCGCGGATCGCGCTGCGGCGTGAAGGGGAACTGACCGGCCTCGTGGAAGAGGTCGCCGGCGTGCGGGGCGATCCCGTGCGGTACGCCGAACTACCGGGCTACGTCGTCGCCTGGACCGCCGAACACCTGTGAACCTCGACCGTGGAGCCACCATGCAGCTGAACCAGACCACCGGGATCGACGTCTTCGACACGGTCGCCGCCCTGCTCACCGACCTCGTCGGCGACGTGGACGTGCTCGGCATCGAGATCACCAGAGAAACCACCTTCCACGAGGACCTCCAGCTCGAAAGCATCGACCTGGTGACGTTCGCGGGCATCCTCGCCGAGCACTTCGGCGCCAAGGTCAACCTCGCGGAGTTCCTCGCCGAGAAGGACCTCGACGAGGTCATCGAACTGCGGGTCGGCGACATCGCCGGCTATGTCGCCGGGCGGCTGTCCGCCGCCGGAAGGAGCTGACACGATGCCGATGATGACCGTCAACGGGCTGCGCACCAACGTGCAGCTCGTGCCCGCGGACGGTGCCGAGACCGTGGTCTTCCTGCACGGAATGGGCACCGACAGCCTCGCGAGCTTCTACCTCACGCTGGCGCCGCCGGTCGCCGCCGCCGGGATCGACGTGATCAGCTACGACCTGCGGGGGCACGGCAAGACCGAGCGGCCGGTGAGCGGGTACACGATCAAGGACTTCATCGCCGACCTCGACGACCTGCTCGTCCAGCTCGCCGTCGACCGGCCCGTGCACCTGGTGGGCAACAGCTTCGGCGGCACGCTGGCCTACAGCTACGCCTCGGCGTACCCGGACCGCGTGCGCAGCATCGTGTGCATCGAGTCCGAGCCGCCCACCGACGTGTGGTCGCGGAAGATGACGCAGATCCTTGAGCACACCGTGCGATTCCTTCAGGTGGAGGAGAGTTTCGACTGGATCGAGGCGAACTACAGCTCGCACCACCGGCGGCTCGCGCGGATGGCGGCCGAGCGGATGATGTCGACGAACATGGCCGCGGAGGTCCCGCTGGGACCGTTGATGACGCTGGCCGAGGTCGCGGCCATCGACTGTCCCGTACTGTCCCTTTTGGGCAGTCACGGCTACCAGTCCGACGACCTCGAGGCGCTGACTTCCTTGCTGCCCAAGGGAGAGCTGCACGTGTTCGACGGGCAGGGACACTCGGTGCTGGTCGAGCAGCACCGCGAGGTGCGGGAGCTGCTGCTGCGCTGGGTCGCCAGGCACGGCGCGTCGTGAGCCGGTTCCTGCTCGTCGTCCCGCCGCTGACCGGGCACGTGAACCCGCTGCGGACGGTGGCCGCGGAGCTGGAGACGCGCGGGCACCGGGTGGCGTGGTGCGGGCCGGAGCCGATGACCTCGGAACTCACCGGCGGCGCGGTGTTCCCCGCGGGCGACTCGCGGGCGTTCGCGCTGGAGAAGCGGCCGCCGGGCCTGCGGGGGTTCGCGGCGCTGAAGTACCTGTGGGAGGACTACCTGGTCCCGCTGGCCGACGCGATGGCTCCCGGGGTCGCGGCGGCGATCGCGGAGTTCGAGCCGGACGCGGTGGTCGCGGACCAGCAGGCGCTGGCCGGCGCGCTCGTGGCGACCCGGTGCGGGATGCCGTGGGCGACCTCCGCGTCGACGTCCACCGAGCTGGCCGACCCGCTCGGCGGGCTGCCGAAGATCGCCGACTGGATCAGCCGCCTGCAGGACGGGCTGCGCGCGCGGCACGGCGTGCTGACCGGCGACCTGCGGTTTTCGCCGTACGGGGTGCTCGCGTTCACCACCCAGGCGCTCGCCGGGCCGCCTTCGACGCGGTTCGCCGCGCCACTGCGCTACGTCGGACCCGCACCGGCTCGGGGCGTCGACACGGATTTCCCGTGGGACCGGCTCGACGGGCGGCCGCTCGTGCTCGTCACGCTGGGCACGGCCAACGCCGAGGTCGGCCGCCGGTTCCTCGCGGCGAGCGTCGACGCGCTGGCCGGGATGCCGGAGG
>NZ_JAYMZS010000229.1:0-5521 GCF_035828755.1 Amycolatopsis sp. H20-H5
CCCCTGGCTATGTACGTAAGTGCGGGTTTGTCTTTTAGGGGGGCGACCTGCCGTCGCGAGTTGGGAGGCCCTGGCGGGCCTGAAAGAGGGCGCGCGGCGGTGAAGTCTCCCCTCGCAGGGCTCGCGGAGACGCTGTGGTTGGGGCAAAACGGCTGTGGTTGGGGCAAAACGGCTGTGGTTGGGGCAAACGGTTGGGGTTGGGGCAAAACGGTTGGGGTTGGGTTGGGTTGTCGCGGCTTGGGGGCCCGGGGGGGCTTTAGTCGCCTTCTATTACGTCGGGTTCTACGCCTAGGTAGCCTGCTACTTGCTCTACTAGTACGTCGTGGACTAGTTCGGCTAGTTCGGCGGGGTCCTTTGCTCGGGCTTCCAGGGGGCGGCGGTAGAGGACTATTCGGGCTCGGGTGGGGAGGCCTGTGCGGTCCACTCCGGCGGGGACCAGGCGTGAGAGGGGGACGGCGCCGTCGTGGAGGATTCCGTCGGTCGGGGCGGGCTTGCCGTCGGCTCTGACCTCGGGGACGTCGTCGACGGCGACGTCGAGCTTGGTCAGCTCGTGCCGCCAGCGGGCCTCGATCGGCTCGAGCGCGTCGAGCACCAGCGCGTCGAACCTTTCGGCCCTGCTCGCGGCCGCCGGCAGGGTCGCCGGGTACAGCGCGCCACGCAGGCCGCGGCCATGTCGGTCCCGGCGCATACGCCGCCGCTGTCGGGAGTCACGAGCCGTTGCCACGAAGGGAAGAGTACGCGGTCGGAACCCGTCAGCGCGTGTCGCCGGTACAGCCGGGCGTGGACGCGCTATCGTTTCCGATCGTGCGGAGCGTCCGAAAGTGTTCGCGAACGGGTTGCCTCGAACCCGCTGTTGCCACGCTGACGTATGCCTACAGTGACTCGACCGCCGTCGTCGGCCCGTTGGCCACCGCGTCCGAGCCCCATTCATATGACCTTTGTGAAGCCCACGCCCTGCGGCTGACCGTGCCGAAGGGCTGGGAAGTCGTCCGCCACGAGGGCGAGTTCGCCGCCGCGGATCCTTCCAACGACGAGCTGACCGCGCTGGCCGAGGCCGTGCGCGAAGCGGGCCGATACGACCGCCCGGCGCCGCCGCCGGAGCCGGAAGGCCCGTCCGGCAGGCGCGGCCACCTGCGGGTCCTGCCCGGTCGGACCTGACGTATCCCGCCGCCGGTAGGCTTTCGGAGCGCATCGGGCGCGAGACGAGAGACAATCCGGGGAGCAGGCGTGTCAGACCTTTCGGGCATCGTGAAGGCCTACGACATTCGTGGCGTGGTCGGCGAGCAGCTGGACGCCGTCCTTGTCCGTGACCTCGGCGCCGCCTTCGCCCTGTTGATCAAGCCGGACGCCACGAGCGTGGTCATCGGCCACGACATGCGTGACTCCTCGCCGGAGCTCTCCGCCGCGTTCGCGGACGGGGTGACCTCCCACGGGCTCGACGTCGTGCTGATCGGCCTCTGCAGCACCGACGAGCTCTACTTCGCCTCCGGCTCGATGAACCTGCCGGGCGCGATGTTCACCGCCAGCCACAACCCGGCGAAGTACAACGGCATCAAGCTGTGCCGCGCCGGCGCCGCGCCGGTCGGGCAGGACTCCGGCCTTGCCGAGATCCGTGACTCCGTCGAGCAGGGCGTTCCCTCGTTCGAGGGACAGCGTGGCTCGGTGACCGAGCAGGACGTCCTCGCCGGCTACGCGGCGTACCTGAACAACCTGGTCGACCTCTCGACCAGCCGCCCGCTCAAGATCGTCGTCGACGCGGGCAACGGGATGGGCGGCCACACCGTGCCGACCGTCTTCGCCGGGCTGCCGATCGAGATCGTGCCGATGTACTTCGAGCTCGACGGCAACTTCCCCAACCACGAGGCCAACCCGCTGGACCCGGCGAACATCGTCGACCTGCAGGCCAAGGTGCGCGAGGTCGGCGCGGACGCCGGTGTCGCCTTCGACGGCGACGCGGACCGCTGCTTCGTCGTCGACGAGCGGGGTGAGCCGGTTTCGCCGAGCGCGATCACCGCGCTGGTGGCCGTGCGCGAGCTCGAGAAGGAGCCCGGCGGCACCATCATCCACAACCTGATCACGTCCAAGGGCGTCCCGGAGATCGTCGCCGAGCACGGCGGCAAGCCGGTGCGGACCAGGGTCGGGCACTCGTTCATCAAGGGCGAGATGGCCAAGACCGGCGCGATCTTCGGCGGCGAGCACTCCGCGCACTACTACTTCCGCGACTTCTGGCGGGCCGACACCGGCATGCTGGCCGCGCTGCACGTGCTGGCCGCGCTCGGTGAACAGCCGGGCACCCTCTCGGAGCTGACGGCCGCGTACTCGCGCTACGCCGCTTCGGGCGAGATTAACTCGACGGTCACCGACCAGGTCGCCAGGATGATCGCCGTCAAGGACTCGTACCTCGGGCGCCAGGGCGTCGTGATCGACGAGCTCGACGGCCTCACCGTGCAGCTGCCCGGCGGCGGCTGGTTCAACATCCGGCCGTCCAACACCGAGCCGCTGCTGCGCCTGAACGTCGAGGCGGCCGACGCCGAAGCTGTCAAATCGCTGACAGAAGAAGTGCTGGCGATCGTCCGTGGCTGACAAGTTCGTAATGAAGGTGCCCCGCCGGACGTCTCTTGTCCCAAAGGTGCCCTTCCGGACCCGCCTTCGCATGGTAGGGAGTAACCATGGCCGTCAAGCTTGACGCACAGTTGCTGGAGATCCTCGCCTGCCCGGCACCGGACCACGCCCCACTGCGGGCGGGTTCCCCCGGCGACCCCGAGGCCGACGCGCTGACCTGCACCGAATGTGGCCGGGTGTACCCGGTCCGTGACGGTATCCCGGTGCTGCTGATCGACGAGGCCGGCGTTCCCGCCCGCGCGGATGGCACCAGTGCTGACGGTGCTTGACGACAGCCTCCTCGACGACCCCGCGCGCTTGGCCGAGGCCGACGTCGGGGGGCTTCTGCGCGCCGCCGCGATGGCAGGCGCGCAGGTCCGCGCGACCACCGAGACCGCTGCCGAACTCGAGCTGAGCGAACGGCTCGACCTCGGCAGGCCGCGCGCGCTCGTGCTGATCGACCGGCCGGGCGTCAGCCGCACGCTGACCAGGCTGCTGGCCGCGCTGCTCACGCCGTCGTGCCCGGTGCCGATCGTCGTCGCGGAGGTCGTGCCCAGCTGGATCGGCGCACTCGACGTGGTCTTCGCGCACACCGACGACCCGGGTGACCGGGAGCTGGCCGCTTCACTCGAACGGGCTGCCCGGTTCGGCGCGCGGGTGGTGCTCTCCGGCCCGCCGGAGGGGCCGGTCGCGGCCTCCATCGCCGGTAAGGGCCTGTTGCTGGAGCCCCGGATCCCGGTGCCGCCCGAGATGGCCTTCCCGCGCGGCCTCGCCGCCGGGCTGCTCACCGCCAACGCGCTCGGGCTGCTCACCTCCGACGTCGAGGTGCTGGCCGACCAGCTCGACATCGAGGCAGAGAAGGACCACCTGTCCAGGGAGTCCTTCGCGAACCCCGCCAAGGCGCTGGCCTTGCGCGTCGCCGATCGCATCCCGTTGCTCTGGGGCCTGGACCCGGTCGCGGTCGCGGTGGGCGAGCACGCGGCGCACGCTTTCGCGGCGCACGCGGCCACGGTGTGCGACGTCGAGGACTATCGCCAGGCGCTGGCGAGGCCCGCTCTGCGGCGTGCCGCGCTCGCGAGCGCCGCCGAGCGTGACATCTTCGCGGATCCGGACGACGCGCCCGCCGGGCCTGCGCCGAGGGTGATGCTGCTGGCTGTCCGGACGGGTCCCGCCGCGGACGCGGCGAAGTACCAGGCCGAGGACAACCTGCCGGGCGTGGACATGATCTCGTCGGCGGAAGAGATCGACGCGGGCGAGCCCGTCCGCGCCGCCGTGCTCGCGCTCCGGTTCGAGCTGGCGGCCGTGTACCTCGGGCTCGCCGCGGGCAGCATCGGCGGAGCGGGCCGGTACACGCCCGCAAGGTGAGTCCCGGTGCCGGTTCCCATGAGAATCCCAGTGCGAATCGCGTAAAAAGGGTGAGGCCAGGGCTGACGCCCGGCGAGGAGTTGAGGTGACAGTGGAGCTGCTGCGCAATGCCGTGCGGCCCTATGCGTGGGGGTCGAGAACGACGATCCCCGAGCTGCTGGGGCGACCGGTGCCGGCGCCACACCCGGAGGCCGAACTGTGGATCGGCGCCCACCCCGGCGACCCGTCCCACGTGCTCGGCCCCGACGGGGTCGAGCGGAGCCTGCTGGAGCTGGTGGACGCCGATCCGGTCGGGCAGCTCGGCATCCGCTGCGCCCAGCGCTGGGGCGGCAGGCTGCCGTTCCTGCTGAAGATCCTCGCGGCCGAGGAGCCGCTGTCGATGCAGGCCCATCCGTCGGCCGCGCAGGCCGCCGAGGGGTGGGCGCGCGAGGAGAGGTCGGGCATCCCGCGCGACGCGCCCAACCGCAACTACCCGGACCCGACGGCGAAGCCCGAGCTGGTCTGCGCGCTCACCGAATTCCACGTGCTGGCCGGGTTCCGCGAACCCACGCGCACGATCGCGCTGCTGAAGGCGATCGAGACGCCGGGGCTGGCGAAGTACGCGGTGCTGCTGGAGGCTCAGCCGGATCCGGCGGGGCTCCGCGCGCTGTTCACGACGTGGATCACGCTGCCGCAGGCGTCGCTCGACGAGCTCCTGCCCGAGGTGCTGGACTCCTGCGTCCAGCACGTCCGCGAGCACGGCGAGTTCACCACCGAGTGCCGCACCATCCTCCAGCTCGGTGAGACGCATCCGCGCGACGCCGGGGTGCTGGCGGCGCTGCTGCTCAACCGGCTGACGCTCAGCGCCGGCGAGGCGATCTACCTGCCCGCCGGGAACCTGCATCTGTACCTGCACGGCACCGCGGTGGAGATACTGGCGAACTCCGACAACATCCTGCGCTGTGGGCTCACCCCGAAGCACGTGGACGTCCCGGAGCTGCTGCGGGTGGTCGACTTCGGCTGCGGCGACATGCCCGTGCACCGCGGCGAGCACGACGCGCGCAAGGCGATTTACCACACGGACGCGCCCGAGTTCGAGCTTTCGCGGCTCGACTGGGCGGCCGGTGACGACGGCGAGGTCTCCGTCGACAGCGCCGGCCCGCAGATCCTGCTGTGCACCGCGGGCGACGTCCTGGTCAGCGCCGACGACGGCGAGCGGGTCGAGCTGCGGCGCGGCCAGTCCGTCTGGTTGCCCGCCGCGGACCCGGCCGTGCGCGTCCGGCCCCTGACCGGCGACCGCGCCCAGGTCTTCCGCGCCACCGCCGGAACCTGCGAGGACTGAACTGCCGTCACGCGTGATCAGATTGCCGTCACGCGTGATTGGGGGGACACCATCGTGATGGCGGCCCAGACACGCGTGACGGCAGCCCAATCACGCGTGACGGCGGACTAGGAGGCTGCTGAATAATCGGCGTGTCTCCTTGAAATGGCATGCTGAGCTGGGAGAATAGTGTCATGCAGGGTGTGGAGCGGGCGGATCGGGAGTTTCTGGACGCGCGAGCACTGGTCGGTCATC
>NZ_JAYMZS010000230.1:0-5453 GCF_035828755.1 Amycolatopsis sp. H20-H5
CCATGACGGCGTCTAACGCCGTGAAGGCTCCCTTCACGGCACCCTGCTTCTCGCGCCCCGAAAACGGCAGCAAAGGTCCCTTGCTCCCGCGCCCGGACAAGCGCTCAGGCCCACCGCCTGCGAGGCGACGGGCCTGAGCGAACTGCGGCGCCGGGGTCAGCGGCGGCTGAGCACCCGGTTCCGCGCGGCCCAGCCGATCCCGCCGAGCGCGACCATCGCGCCCGCGAGCACCAGCAGCCAGCCACCACCGGTGGTGTCCGAGGCGGGAACCGGGGGACGCACGACGGTGCCCGCGGGCTGGTAGCCGCCGAACTTGCCCTGGTTCACATAGGCCGAACCGGGCAGTTTGTCGCCGTACTGCTCATGCACGAGTTTCTGGTAGCCCGCGAGCGGCACGCCCGCGCCGACCTGGGCCCGCGCGGGGTCGTTCAGCGGCAGCACCAAGCCGTCCCGGACCCGGTACCACGCGTTGATCTGCGGCTCGGTGAACACGAGGCCCCCGGCGGCCTGCGCCGGATAGGTGACCTCCTCGGTGCCGGTCGTCAGGTTCGTCGCCGACCAGCCCGCCTGCTCCCGGGTGAGCCACACCGTCGCCTGCTGCCCGGACGCGGAGCGCGTCAAGACGGCGAGATAGGCGAAGCTCGCCGGGGACGCCCCGGGGACGCCCGCCACGAACTTCGGATCCAGCGAGAACACCTGGAGCGGCTCGCCTGCCACCGTCGGCGCCTTCGCTGAAGCCGCCTGCGCGGACACCCCGGCACGCCGGTCCAGCTGGACGAAGAAGGTCGAGAGCTTGGCCGCGGTGTCCGGCCCGGCCGCCACCTGGCGGGCGGCGGCGAGATCGGCGCCGGAGACGCCGCCGGGCTGGGCCGCCGACGCCACAGCGCCGCCCCCGCCGAGCAGCAGCAGGGCGCCGGCGCCCAGGGTCACGAGTCCACGCAGGAAAGTCGTCTTCTTCATGTCACGCCCCGATCCGGTAAAGGGACTGGGCCCACTGGAACTGTCCATTGCGGACATAGCTGCTGTAGGACATCGCGCTGTAGCGCTGACTCGTCGGCCACGGGTCGCCGTAGTACATGAGCTGGCTCGCGCTGTCATAGCCGTAGATGACCTGGGCGTGACCGCCACCGGCCGTCCAGTAGATGCCGGTTTCGATCGGTCTGCGGGCGTTGATCTCGCTCTGCACGGAGGAGAAGCTCAGCGCGCTGGTCACCGAACCCGGGCTGAGCCCGAGCATCTGGTACGCGCGCTGCACGTAGGTCAGCTGACCCGCCTGGTTGGGACACTGGGAGCCTGCGGGGTAGCCACGGCCGTAGTCACAGAAGGTGTTCTGGCTGACGCTGGTGCCGTAGCCGAGCGTCCTGGCGATCGTCAGGCCGCTGGCGACCCAGCACCACTGGTTCTGTTCCTGCACCAGCTGACCGATCGGCACCGTGGTCGCAGCCAGGGGACCGGCGGGCGCGGCGGCGGTCACGGCCGGGGTGAGCAGGGTGGCGGCGATCAGCCCGGCGAACAACACGCCGGTCGCCCTCAAGCGTCTGAACTGCATGGTTGCTCCAAGTCGCAGGCGGTGGGGTCCCTACGAGGGTCACGCGCACAGGCCTGGAGCAGTAATCCCATCAGGTATAACACTCACCTTATGGGCTGATCACACTACTCACGGTCAGCAGCCGCTCGGTGCATTTCTCCTGCAGCTCCGGATGCAGACGCCACCACCGCGCGAAATGCGGATTGCGGTCGACCGAGGACCGGTACGCGAGCACCGCGCAGCGGAAGACCTCGTCGGTCATCGGCCCCGGATCGTGGTCCTCCCGCGTGACGAACAGCAACGTCGTCCACAGCGGATCGCCGGCCAGCGGCAGCGCGAGCAGTCCCGGCGGCGGCGCCGACGCCGCCTGGGCCAGGCACACCGCGCCCTGGGCGATCAGGGTGCCCGCGGTGCCGCCCTCGGAGGAGTAGTGCCGGATCCGCGGCGCGAACCCGGCCTCCTCGCACGCGGCCTGGAACCGCAGGCGGACGGCGTTCTCGTGCGGTGGCGGCAGGATCCAGTCGCTGCCTGCCAGATCGGCCAGCCGGACGACGCCGCCCATGATCGCCGGATGTCCCTCGGCGATGCCCACGAAGATCGGCTCGGTGGCCAGCGGGCGGACGCCGAGCCCCTCGAAATGGTGCGGCTCGGTGCCGTCGAACCGTTCCATCAGCGCGACGTCGACCCGGCCGGTGGACAGCAGTTTGAGCAGCGTCAGCGCCGCCGGCTCGGCCCAGGTCTGGACGTCGAGGCCGATGATCCGCTCATGGAGCTCCTCGATGAACCGGCCGATGATCAGCAGCGGCACGTAACCGACCCGCAGCGTCTCGACGAGATCGGTCTTGCTGTGCCGCTGGGCCGAAACCACCAGCGAGCGCATGTCGGCCAGTAGCGCGTCGGCGCGGCCGAGTACGAAGCCGCCGAGCGCGGTGGGCCGGGTGCCGTGCGAACTCCGCTCGAACAGCTCGCCACCGAGAATGCGTTCGATGCGCTTGAGCTGGGCGGTCAACGCCGGCTGGCTGATCCCGAGCAGGGTGGAGGCCTTGCTGACGCTCCCGCTGTCCGCCACGGCGCGGACAGCTCTGAGATGGCGTAGCTCGAGCTCTGCCATCGACCGAGATTACCGCCCGGAGCCGGACACAACGACCTGCGAAAGTCGGGCACCACTACATTCGGATCATGACGGAGTTGCAGCTTCCCCGCCCGATCGGCTTCGTGCTCGGCGGCGGGGGCAGCCTGGGCGCCATGCAGGTCGGGATGCTCCGCGCGCTCACCGAGGCCGGGGTGACCGCCGACCTGGCCGTCGGCACCTCGGTCGGCTCGCTCAACGCGGCGGTGCTCGCCCTGCCAGGGGACGACTCGGCGGACCGGCTGCGCCGGATCTGGTCACGGATGACGCGGCACGAAGCCTTCCCCGGCGGCGTGTTGAGTCAAGTGCGCACCCTGCGGCACAGCAAGACGAACCTGTTCCCCAACACGGGACTGGCCGCGATCGTGGACGAGCACATCGGCCACGACGCGCGCTTCGAGGACCTGGCCCTGCCACTCGGCGTAGTCACCACAGACGTCGAAACCGCGGAGCCACTGCTGATCCGCTCCGGCCCGCTGCTCGCGCCCCTGCTCGCCAGCTGCGCGATCCCCGGCATCTACCCGCCGGTGGAGCACGAGGGCAGGCTGCTCTACGACGGCGGCCTGGTGGCCAACGTGCCGATGCGCCAGGCGCTGGCCATGGGCGCCCGCTCGCTCGTGGTGCTGGACTGCGCGTTCCCCGGCAAGATACCGGGTTCGCCGCAGACCTTCGCCGAGGTGATGATGTTCACGGCGATGATCAGCATGCGGAACCAGGCGGTGCTGGAAGCGCCGCTCGCCGCCGCCGAGGTGCCGGTGGTGTACGTGCCGGGGCCGGCTCCGGTGCGGGTCAGCCCGCTCGACTTCAGCCGCACCGAGGCCTTGGCGGAGGAGGCCTACACCGCGGCCAGGCACTACCTCGCCGAGCTGACCGTGGACGGGCCCGGCCTGTACGGTGCTCCCGGGCTCGTCACCACGTGACGCGCATCACTTGACTGCACCTATTCACGCTGAGGACGTCTTCGATATCGCGTAGTTTTAAAACCAATGCCAGCTACTCCTCAATACCAAAAAAGAGACAATATGTTTCCCAAGAAGTCATTACTTTCGGTGTCCGGGATTCTCGCCGCGACGCTGATGCTGTCGGCTTGCTCCTCCGGGGACGGTGGCACCCCGTCGACCGGGGCCGCGCCGGCGCAGGATGGCAGCACACCGGCCGACACACCGGTGTCGGTGACCTTCGAGCCGAACGGCGGGACAGGGGTGAACCCTTCGACGCCGATCGTGGTGAAGGCCGCCAATGGCAAGCTGCTCGACGTCTCGGTGACGAACGCGGCGAAGGGGAAGCAAGTAGCGGGCAACCTGGCGACGGACAGCCTCAGCTGGACCTCGAGCGAGCCACTCGGCTACGGCGGCACTTACAAGATCGTCGCACATGCCCAGGGCGGCAACGGAAAGCCGATCGAGCAGCAGAGTCAGCTCAGCACGGTCTCGCCCAAGCAGCAGGCCAACGCGAACCTCATCCCGGCGCCGTCCGCGGTGGCGAGCACCGGCGTGGGCGTCGGCCAGCCGATCGTGTTCAGCTTCGGCCAGTCGGTCAAGAACAAGGCCGAGGTCGAGAAGATGCTGACGGTCGAGTCCACGCCCAAGCAGGCGGGCGGCTGGTACTGGATGGACGACAAGAACGTGCACTACCGGCCGAAGGAGTACTGGAAGGCCGGCACCACGCTGAAGGTCACGGCGAAGATCTACGGCCTCGATTTCGGCAACGGGGTTTTCGGGGCGGCTGACCGGACCGAGACCTACAAGGTGCACGATTCCTGGATCGCGAAAGCCGACGGGAACACCGAACAGATGCAAATCTTCCATAACGGGCAAAACGTGAAGTCGATGCCTATTTCGCTGGGCAAGGACGCCACCCCGACCCACCTCGGCGCGCACGTCATCTCCGACAAGCAGGCCAACTACGTGATGGACTCCTGCACCTACGGGGTCTGCCAGGGTCAGCCCGGCTACTACAAGTCGGCCGAGAAGTGGGCCGAGCGGATCTCCAACGACGGCGAGTTCGTCCACGAGAACCCGAACAGCGTCGGCGCGCAGGGCAGCAACAACGTCTCGCACGGCTGCATTAACCTCAACGCCGCGAACGCGCAGTGGTTCTTCCAGAACCTCGGCCTCGGCGACGTGGTCGAGGTGACCAACTCGGCCGGGCCCCAGCTCCCGGTCTACGACCTCTACGGCGACTGGTCGAAGTCCTGGACCGACTGGCAGGCCGGCAGCGCCATCAAATAACCCCCACCACGACGAAGGCCCCCCTCTGCCGCGGCAGAGGGGGGCCTTCGTCGTCCTAAATGAAGGTCAAGTTCGTGGCCAACCCCACCTTGGCCAGCCTAACGTGAGGGTTCGCAGTGAGCGCGAGAGTCAACCTCTCGCGCTCGCCGAGTCCGAAGGAGGGCTTCGCGATGGGATGGATACTGGCAGGCTCGATACTGGCCGCGTTGCTGGTTCTCGCACTGGTGGTGGATCTGAAGGACCGGAAGCGGGGTGGCAACAAGCTGGCTCGCGGAGCCGGTCTGGGAGAGGCCCGGCGTGACAACCTGAACCCCAACCCACAGGTCGGCGATCATGGCGGCTACCTCAATATGCCGTAGCACGAAAAATAGCCCGGCCTTCGGGAGTGCCCTGTGCAGGGTCTCGACCGAGGGCCGGGCTATTTCTCTTTCTATCTAGTTAGTGTTCGGCGGCGTCCTACTCTCCCACAATCCTTCGACTGCAGTACCATCGGCGCTACCAGGCTTAGCTTCCGGGTTCGGAATGGGACCGGGCGTTTCCCTGGCGCTATAACCACCGTAACTCT